>NZ_JBJQJE010000005.1:0-249518 GCF_046487585.1 Escherichia sp. WS1265 | reverse complement strand
CGCACCACCCCGTCAGTAGCTGAACAGGAGGGACAGCTGATAGAAACAGAAGCCACTGGAGCACCTCAAAAACACCATCATACACTAAATCAGTAAGTTGGCAGCATCACCGGTTTATTGTATTCGATATTCATGCTGATCCAGGTTTCTACCTCGCGCATGGCGTCGGGGTTGGACTCTTCGAGGTTACCGAGATCCAGTTCGGTGTCGTTCTCAACCGTCAGTAATGCATGAATTTCACGGGAGATGTCACCGTTAAAAGGCCGCAGCATCTTCAGCTTGCCGAAGGTGTTTTCAATCACGTAACGGCAGGCTTCATCGACAATATTCGATGGCGTGGAGGATTTTTTCGGTAAGCGCTCACCAATCGCCCAGACATCTGCTTCTGCAAGTAGTGATTCCAACTGAACACGGAGTAATTTTTCCCGGTTGCTGTTTTCACGCGCTTTTTCTGAGAGCAGGGTTGCCTGTTCCGGACGTTGCCCGGCGTTATCTTTGAGGAACTTTTCAGTCTGGACGACTAAATCAATATCGCTCCAGGTACGGCCCTCTTCCGGCAGACGAATCAAAATACAGCCGTCGCCTTCTGACGTATAAGGGCGACAGGTCGCATCGCTGTTATAGAACGAATAGGTCGGATCTTTAGGGGTCAGGATCTTCACCACCAGATCGTTAAGCACTGCACCGTCTAATGGGTGCCCGTTCAGGAAGCGGCTGATATCAAAGTCTTGCTTGTTAGCCGGATAACGATATTTACGGCTTTTCAGAATGTCATCAAAGATGATCGATGCCAGTTTTTTGTTGATCGCAGAGAAATCGACATCAACGTTACGGATCTCGTTTTCGATCTCTTTTTCTTCGTTGGTCAGGAACACATATTTATCTTCAACGCGCGCAATGAGCATCAGGCGTTCAAGCGTGTTCAGACTTTTTTCGACCCGGCGGCGCAACTCAACTTTATCGGCATCGATCCTATCGATAGACAATGTGACCAGGTTATCCAGGGTGCTTTTCAGCGTTTCCACATAACGGATCAGGAACAGCGTTTTCAGCAGGTTGCCATCGAACTCATCAAGAATGCCATTCTGGCAAGCCTGAGTTATGGTGCGGCTAACGGCAGGTTCCAGGAAGCTCTCAATGGCGGCATAGAAGCGCCAGAAAGGCACCAGAGAATCCAGCCCTTGCGCTGAGATTTGCTGTGCCGCCGTCTGGAATGCCTCCAACTGAGAACGCTCACCCATGGCCAATTGTTTACCCGCTGCACCTTTCGTCCGAATAGATTCAAACACTTTTTGCAGAATCTGATAGTGCCACGGGACAAACGGGTAGTTGTCAACGAACTCTTCTTCGCTGGTAAAAGGACGTAGTGCAGTAGTTGTTGTAGGGTCAAAAGCCAGCTGGTTACGCAGGATATCGCCTTTCTCTTGCCACACTTTTGCCAGCGCCGCTTTTGCTTCGTCAGTCTTTACCAACAAACGTTTCTGGATAACTTCTGATGTGTTAGAGCTGGAAAGTTGCAGGCGTGTAGAGAAGCGCCCCTGGATCTTGGAGAAGTCCTGTCCGTCGCGACTGCTCATACCACCGATTGCCGCATTGATATCGGCCTGCGAAGTCACGATAACCCAGGCGCGGCCACCGCAGATTACCCCAAGGTTTTCAGTAATAGTCTGCAGCTTCAGCATCATTTGCGTATTTTTGCCAATGAACTGACCGACTTCATCCACCATAAAGAGGATGTTCTTACCGTTGTCATCCAGCCACTCTTTTACCCACTGGCAAAAATTATTGATATCCAGCGGGAAGTTTTTGTCGAGTTGTTCCACCCATTGGCGGGAGGCTTCAAGACTCTGCTGTGTGGCCTGGCTTAACGCTTGTGCCATGTCATCGCTGATGAAGTAGTAAGCGTCGCGCTCGTCTTCCCAGCGCGAGCCATTGATATCGGCAAACGCGGCTTTAAAGGTTTCATACTGACCGCGTTTATCCAGCTCGCGCTCAAGATGGGCAATATGCGGAAAATCAGCGCAGTATCCAATACGTTCGTTAAAGACTTTCAGGAAGACTTTAAGAATGGCATCTTCTTTGTCATCTACGTTGGCACGCGAATCAATATTGAACAGAATGACTTCAGTCGGGTAATGCACCGCTTTGTTAATATCGGCAAGGAATAATGCATCTTTGATTTTATCTTCAAAGAAGGAGTAAGCATTACGTTCCGTACCGTTATGTGTAACTTTGCGGTTAGATAAAAGATAAGAAAGAATCTTAATAAAGTGCGATTTACCTGAACCGAAGAAGCCTGAAACCCATACGCCGATCTTGTTTTCCATACGGATCCGTTCCGGGCTAGTGGCAGGAACATAGGATTCGAAGAAATGGCGAAGATGGTTTTCCAGTTCGCGGGTGATGACATATTCATCTAACTCGATGTACGCGCTGGCATCATCGGTTTGCTCTGCTTTGACTACCCCGTTTATATTTCGTTTTAGAGGTTTTTCAAAAATCTGTTCAATATTCATTGTTATGCTCTTCATTGAGGATTCAATGTTGCTGCGGGTCCCGTATCTGGTACCAGTCTGAAAGCGCGATAATAATTTTGTGAACCGGTGTCTGTGAGCGGGGAAAGGTTGTACCCGCTGTAGGTGCCAGGATAAAACATCAACAGTGGGGTGAACCCCATGACATCCTGCAAGGCACTCATCAGTTCATGACCGCGTACTAATGGCCAGGCGTTGCCCATGCCGGTAAGAATGACAAAATCCTGGGCAGCCAGATCGACTTTTTTCGCAATAAAATCAGCGATCTTTTTTTGATTTAACGGACCAGCAAGCTGCTTTTTCAGCGTCTCGGTACCCACTTTGACTTCCTGCTGGCAGACGCGCTCGAAAAGGCCGCGTTCATTGAGCATATCGATGATGATTTGGAAGACATTCAGACAGGCAAATTTATGGTCCTTTTCCAGATGACGGAGCAGATATTTCAAATGCTCCCGTACCTGCAGTTCGCACTGCGCGGGATAATCAAAGATCCAAAAACCAATTTCATTTCCGGAGCCGTTATTTTTGAGGAAGCGATCTTCGTTAATGCGACTCTGGATTTGAGACAGGCGATATTCAAGAACGGGATCTATCACCGTTTTCCCTCCAGAATAGATATCAAGTCCTGTTGCCCCAGGCGCTGTAACACTGCCTGAGTTTCCGGTAAAAGGTAAACTGCCTGCAGGTTACGTCTGCGGGGCGTATCCACATAACCCGCTTCAGCAAGCGCCTTCACCAGATTGTTTCCCATTTTTGCAATAGATGAATCTGAGTAGCTGGCGAGTACCGGATGTTGGCGAACCTGGCTATTAACAAATTCGTTCCAGCTATTGCCAGGCAACTTTTCCTTGAACTGCCTGCGCAGATCGTTCACCACTTCAGCCAGAAAATCCTTAACTACCGGCGAATGTAGCGTCAGAGCCACAAACAGAAGTTGCTGGCGTTCCCGCTCGCTACCTTCGGCAATCAATGTCCACGCGCTTTTATCAAGCGTGTTCAGGCGAAGCCTGATTGTTGCCGCGTAACGTTTTGCGGTATTAGGAGAAGAGGCTTGTAAAATGTTGTGGCCAACAATTTGCTCTTGCCATGTCTGTTCATCGGGATCGGTTAGCAACAGCTCGGCAATGACGCGGCTTTCCCTGCTCATGAGCGGCCCGCCCAGCAAGTCTCCTATCCATGCCTTGTCATTTTTAATCATCGAAAAACCCTCTGAAGACTGGAATGCAGCTCGCAAAAAACAAAAAGTGATTGTAATGGGGGACTGGGCGAGATGCCATGAGAAAAGGCAATTTGTGAGAGGGATGATCGCGTTATGTACAACACATAAACGGTTTTGGCGAGAGTCATGCTTTAGCCATTTCTATCAGTGAGACTGGAAATTACCCTATATCATTCCCATTGAATGCATCAGCTTAATCGATTACAGCTCAGGAAATAAAATTTTAACTGTGTTAAAGTCCCTGTGAAATTAGTTAAAAAAGGAAGATAAACGTGGCGCTGTACAATATCGCAAATAAAGAACTACATGCTTTAGAAAAAACGACCTTTACTTTGGAAGGATTACAGGAACGTTATGATTTACAGGAAGCAATCAAAAAAAATATAGATATTATTGCTCCTGATTGTCTGGTGATTTCCGAAGAGTTTTCTGACTGGGAAGATAGCCGTCGGCGAATTGATTTATTGGCAATCGATAAACAGGCAAATTTAGTGGTTATCGAATTAAAACGTGATGAAACGGGTGCGCATATGGAGTTACAGGCACTACGATATGCGGCGATGATTTCCACAATGAGTTTTGCGAAAGCATGTGAATATTTCCAGACGTATTTGAAAAAACAAAACTGCGATGCCGATGCGAAAGAAAAAATACTTGAATTTGTTGAGCTGGATGAAACTGAGCTTGTTGATTTTGGTAAAGATATCAGAATCGTTTTGGCTTCATCGGATTTTAGCAAGGAACTGACTACCACTGCGATTTGGTTAAGAGATAAGGGGGTAGACATTCGATGCGTTCGTCTGACGCCTTATAGATTTAATGATGATGTTCTGATCAATGCAGAGCAAATCATACCGGTTCCTGAATTGGAAGAATATCAAGTTAAATTTCGTGAAAAACGTGATGAGCAGCTAATTAGCAGTCAGAAAAAAGAGAAGGACTATACGTGGTATATTTATAAAGATAAAGAACTTAATAAGCGTAAATTAGCGCTTGAATTATTACGAGATTGGATAAATCAATTTAATCCTGCAAGTTATAATGATCTAATAAATGGGTTAAGTGAAGACTTTAAAAAACGTACGGTTATGCTTGTCGATCAGATACCAGAGAAGCAAAAGAGTCGCTATCATATCAATGAAGATGCGTTGATTACACTTCCCTCTGGTGAAATTGTCGCCATTTCTAATCAATGGGGTATTGTTAATATTGAACTCTTGATTGAGTTTGTACGGCAAAATGGTTTTGTTGTTGAAAAAGCTGAACAATAAATTTTGATATTGCTATAAAAGTCTATATTGAAAAATGGGGAGAACATTTGTAGCTTTTAATATCTCAATGCAAGAGATGGCAATATTATGGGGGCGCGGTATTATCAACCTCACCCCCTAAAAACCTCTTTCCGATGCCACTCTACAAACCCCTCAAAAGGGTAATTTTTACGCACCTGCGGCAACGCAATAGTTTTCCCGTCAAAATCCCAGAATAGTTTCTCAACGATCCCTCCGCCGTTTACCGCATCTGATACCAGCACCCGCATATTTTCATCCAGGCCAATCGATCCTTTATCAAAGGCTTTATGGTGTATTGCACAAAGCGCCAGACCATTAGGAATTTCACAAGGACCGCCGTGCTGTTTCCATTTTATATGCGCCGCTTCCAGCGCGACGGTGGTGTCGTCGTGGCGCATATTAAAGCCACATATCGCGCACTGGTATTTATAAGCGCGTAATACATTTTTGCGAAATAACGGGTCGCGCTGTTTACGGATTTGCTGGAGATCAAAACGCAGCTCGTCAGCAATTTCTTCCTGAATACTCTCGGTGAAGTGCGCTTCGAGTATCTGTTGCGCCAGAGTATTGATAAGTTTTTTATTGCCGGTTACCAGGGCGTAGTGCTGTTCATCGAAACCGCCTGCAACGTGGTATTCGTTCAGTTCCTTCACTGGCGGTTGTCGGCTGCTCCCTGCTGTTGAGCAAAGCTCGGCATTGTGTAATTGCCAGAATCCGTCGCCTTGTAATCGCCAGAACGGCATATCAGGTCGGTACTGTGAACGCTGCGGCCCAAAACGTTCCAGTAAACTGTGCAGAGGTTCGTAGATTTCCGAACCATAATCGAAAAGGCGTGGATGTCCATTCAGGTATCCCGCTAATACGTATAGCAATAACAATGGCTTATGCGGCGCGCGCTGTTCACCCTTGTGCCAGATTTTTATGTTGGCAATTGCCTGCTGTAGCGATTTACTGGAAGCCATTGATATCCCTGGCAGTGAAATAATTGCGATCATGCTCGCAAATTTTCTGCTGTTCAAGCCTGCAAGTGAAGATATATTACTTTGATCTCATTTGTTTTTTTGCTGCCTGTGTGCCCTAATTGCCATGCGATGTTGCACTGACGCAAACCACCGTTTATGCCGGAGGAGTTAAAAGCGTTGATGGATGCGAATAAATCAAATTAATGAACGCTCACCTTTCGCGCCAAAACTGCAAAATTGCTTCTACAAACCTGTCAGAAATAATCCCCCGACGGGCTGCCGCGCTGAAATGACTGCTTCGCAGTGCCGTCGTCCAGTTCTCCGGTGACCGGTACGCTGAACCGTAATATCCCGTGCTTAAATCGTCCGGGTCTTCATCAGGCGCGTTCGTCAGTCCTCTTTCACCTTGTTGCTGGAAGTCGACGAAAATAATATTGGCTAAAACATTATTTTGATAATTGCCATAAATAACTTCATACGCATGAGGGAAATTTTCTTTCCAGTACCAGGTGGTATCGCCGCAAAACCACGGCGCGTCAGTAATATTATTCAGCTGAGAATGGTATTGTTTTAGATCCCTACGAAAGGCTTCAACCATATGATTAAAGTGTTGAGGGTGTGACGCGTAGTCACTGGTCATTAAGTCAAATTCGCCTTGCATCCAGCATACGCCGAGGAATTTGTTCTGCGGATTTTTTGCCAGTGCGGCTCGCGTTCTGCTGACTAAATCCTGGTACAGCGGAGTATCCGTTCCCCAACGACAAGCATCATGGCTGGCTCCGTGCCGTTCTGAATATGTCCCCTCGCTGCCCGCGGTAAAAGCCGATCCGCCACGGCAACACGGAACGATGAGAACCCCTGCATTATCAGGAATAAAGGGCAGTAATTTCCGTGCTATATGCAGTGCTTGGCCAACGGTGCCGTACAGTGTTTGATGATTCGTTGCCAGAGGATGGTGATAACCTAGCATATCCTGAACATCGTGTGGGCAGTGAGTCAGTGGAATAATGTCGTTAAAGTGACATGACGGGCCTCCGGGATGCGTATGCGCAAATCTCGCTAATTGTTTAATTCTGGGATGAGGCGCATCTTCCCCGTCCGGTAATGGCAGTCCTTCGCCATACGCCATGGCATTAGACTGACCAGCAACGGTAAGAACATAGTAATAATCGGGCGATATTATTGCGTTCATATAATTTTCGCGTAATACAAATGACAAATTGATAGCAGGGCCCCTTTACCGGGGCCCTGAAGCGTTAGTTTTGTACTGTGACTTTATTATCCTTCACAGAGATCAAAACTGAATCAGTCACCGCTTTGCCGCCTGCAGTTTCACCGCCAATAATTAATAAACTATTATTCCAGGGCAATGATACTCCGTAGGCCCGACCTTGCGATAATTCGCCCGATTTATCCCATTTCCCGTTATGCCAAAGATGAATATCAGTGCTATATGATTTTTTCAGGCCTTCATGCGCATAGTTCTTACCGTTCTGGTAATTTTCTCGTGAACCTTTGAATCCGGCTCCTCCGGCAAATATAAGAGAATCATTGCTTATCCCCGCAAAACCGCCAGCGACGCCATCTGGTGATGAGACGGGAGCAAGCCTATTCCATTTTAAATTATTACCGGTGAAATCAAGTTCAAATACGGCATCCGTTCGTAATCCTGGTTTGGCTTCGCCATTAATAAGCCAGGTTTTATCACCTTTATTCACAACCGCCGCACCAGCCGTTCCGTACCAGGGAGATTCGCCAGCGTAACTCCATTGTTGTGTTGAGGGATCAAAAGACAACAGAAACTTATTGAAGAAATAATCTTCTGCTTTTTTGTCAAAATAGTGGGCATTGATTTTATCTATAGCGGTTGAATCTTTTCCAGCTTCGTTAAGATCTTCAAAATAGCCATTGAAGATATTCTGGTTAACACCGCCAGTAATATAAGCCTTGCCGTTGTGTACAAATGTCACATGACCCGCCATGCCCATCGGTGCGTGCGACATCAATTTAACCCAGCTATTGGTTTTGGGGTTGTATTTGTGTACGTCATTAAATACCTGAGTCAAGCCCTCGCTGTTTTTGCCAATGCCGCCAAACACATACAGATTGCCATCAATAAATGCAGAGGTTGCTTGATCTCTTGGTCCACCAGGGAATGCAGCTAACGTTGTCCATTTTTTATCTTTGGCCTGTGTATCCAGCTTGTACCATGCTGTACCTGCGCTACCTAAACCAATGTAGACAGTGTCGTTATCAATTGCTCCGGTACCACTTTTAAATGGCACAGGAGTTTCCGGTAATACAGACGCGTTTGCGGCAAATGAAGCCATTATGATAGCAAGCGCCGTTATTGTTTTATTCATTGTGACTGTCTCCTGTCTACTACAGTTTAAATGACACACCAATGCGATAACTGTTTTCCGATAAATTATCTCTGCCGTTGTAAACACCCTGACGGTCAAGGTAGTCATATTCTATGTATGGCGTAATATCGGGCGTCATATGGTATTGTAGAACAAATGCATTTTCCGTCGCCCATTTCTTGTGGTTTGCATAGCGATAATCGTTCTGTTTGCTGTATAGCGTGGTTTGCCATGCGAAGGTGAAATCACTATTAATATGGTAAGTGACATATCCATCCCAACGATGAACGTTATCACGAGACATATCACCGGATAAGTCTTGTTGTCGGTAAGCTTTCCAGTCGTAACGATAGCGAATGCCAAAATTAAGATCTTTTGTCGCGTCCCAGGACAGTTTTACGTAGGGTCCGTAGCGTGTGCCGTTGCTGCTAAAATGCGTTAACATTCCCGGGCGCACCGTCCATTGATCATCAAGTTTAATCGCGTAATTAACTTCAACCTGAACATCATTGAGTGCGGCATTTTTCTTTTTATTATCATGAATGGTATTCCAGGTATTACTTTCCATACTTGCCCACCATCCATTTTGCCATCCCTCACTGACTTTGAGTCGAGTCTCATAGGCGTGGCTTCCACTACGATATCCACCACGTACGTCCAGTGTCGCAGCCTGAGAAATTAATGGTGACGAAAAGCACAGTAATAATACGCCAGAAAGTATTTTAGCCTTTTTCATAAATTTCACTCATTTGTAGGATACAGAAAGCAATACAAAGCCCGCATAAACAATTAGCATTTATGTTGTGTAATATTTTTTGCCAGGCTTATAGTGTCTTTGGCAACGGGTAACTGTATTTTATATTTTTTGTATAAGGTCTCCTGTGAAAATTCTCTTTTCACATTATTTAAATAAACAGAGATCCAGATTAAATACCTGAGTATAAAATCTCTTCTGATGTTTAATTGATTTGAATGTTCGTAAGTTATATCACTTACTCAATCCATTTTACCCGGAGTCATAAAATAGAGTGTCTGTTGATCTCATTTTCATATTCCTTTCAGACTGAAGTGCGTTTTCATCACCCGATGAGAAAGAACTGAAGCGATGTTTGCCATAGATTGCACGATGCCCTGTCTCATTGACTATCTTGGTGCACCTTTATACCTGTTATACCAGATCAAAAATCACGCAATCCATACAACAAAACCAGATTTGCAATTCGTGTCACAAAATATGTCGATCTTTTTCTAAGAGGAAGATGCCATGTGAAGCCAGACGAACACTTGTGGTGGTCTTCAAAAACTAAAGATTTTCTTTTAATTATATGTTTTATAAATAATTTATTTAGAATCTAAACAAAGAAAGCTTTGCAAGCTAACTCAGTGAGAGTGGTGAAAATAAGGGTTTACCCGCCATCAGGCTGAGCATAATTCTCATCATGAAATATGTTTCCTGGTTTGTGGCTTGTAACTGGTCACTTCAGAAGTCGATCTGGAGAGGCTTGTTGATGTTGGTGTTTTCAGGATGATGTTTCACTTAGTTTGTTTGCCGTATCGCCCGGCGAATGGCTGTGATTGAGGAAGGTTTAAGTCGCAGTGACCAAAGCCATATTTACCAGCGAATGTAGATGAAAAAATCGTCTCCTGCGTTCCCCCATATCTCCAGGATAAAAAGGAATGTAACAATCTCATGGCTTAAACTGACGAACCAGCCAGTAATAATCGCTAGGGACCTAAGAATTAGCTTGATAATAGCCACTAAGAAATTACTGTGTTCCATGAAATAGCCATTTTGTGGCAAATGGAGTTGACTAATAATGTCATATGTGAGACGGCTAGTTGAACGAATATTAAATTTTGCTGAATTTTTTATGTTGATTTTACTTGTTACAGAACATATCACATGATATATAGATAAGATTAGTTGCATTAATGATGAGGGTTATTATTAGATTCGTATCAGATTGATAAATATATAAAGGTACATAGCATGCAAGAGCATGGCGTTTGTATGGCAACGTTATTATAATTAACTGTTGCTACTCCATTTAAGTTCACTCAGAAGAACTGGTCCACTTACGTTAGTTATTAAGCAAACGTTCGCTTTTATAAACATAATCAGGATAAAAATGTTGAATTATTGCTAACCCAGCACAGCTAGTGCGCGTCTGTAATTATAAGGGAAAAACGATGAAGAATAAGGCTGATAACAAAAAAAGGAACTTCCTGACCCATAGTGAAATCGAATCACTCCTTAAAGCAGCAAATACCGGGCCTCATGTAGCACGTAATTATTGTCTGACTTTGCTTTGTTTTATTCATGGTTTCCGGGCGAGTGAAATTTGTCGATTGAGGATTTCGGATATTGATCTTAAGGCAAAGTGTATATATATCCATCGATTAAAAAAAGGCTTTTCAACAACGCACCCGCTATTGAACAAAGAAGTTCAGGCTTTAAAAAACTGGTTGAGTATCCGTACTTCGTACCCGCATGCTGAGAGCGAGTGGGTATTTTTATCGCGTAAGGGGAATCCGCTTTCTCGGCAACAGTTTTACCATATTATCTCGACTTCCGGTGGTAATGCCGGGTTGTCACTGGAGATTCATCCGCACATGTTACGCCATTCGTGTGGTTTTGCTTTGGCGAATATGGGAATAGATACGCGACTTATCCAGGATTATCTTGGGCATCGCAATATTCGTCATACTGTCTGGTATACCGCCAGCAATGCAGGGCGTTTTTACGGCATCTGGGATAGAGCCAGAGGACGACAGCGTCACGCTGTTTTATAGAGATAGTTGAGATACCAGGGATGGTGTTAAAAACTACATTATTCTTACGATATATCAAAAATGATTAACCATTTATTAATTGATGTTATTGTAAGTATGATTCTTAATTATCATAATAAACATTAAGTTAACCATATTCATACAAAATACAATGATTTATGTTCTTCAAAACAAATAAACAAAATCATTCATAAATTTACACATCACTTAAACTCTCCTGTTTTCGCACTTTTTTCTTTATTTTTTAAGCAACTGGAAGTTAATCCACTGCAATCTATTGTTATATTGAATCAAATCAATGAAAATAGATGTTATCACATCAGTGATATTTTATTTTTGTATGATATTTAATGTAATTGACTGATAGCCACATCACTTCGTGTGTGGTTATCTTTTTATCTATTGGGCTAATTTTGACCGATTGAGGTTTCCTATAGGTATTCATTCAAATATATCTCAGTCAGGAGTACTACTATTGTGAGTAAACGTCGTTATCTTACCGGTAAAGAAGTTCAGGCCATGATGCAGGCGGTTTGTTACGGGGCAACGGGAGCCAGAGATTATTGTCTTATTCTGTTGGCATATCGGCATGGGATGCGTATTAGTGAACTGCTTGATCTGCATTATCAGGATCTTGACCTTAATGAAGGTCGAATAAATATTCGCCGACTGAAGAACGGATTTTCTACCGTTCACCCGTTACGTTTTGATGAGCGTGAAGCTGTGGAACGCTGGACCCTGGAACGTGCTAACTGGAAAGGCGCTGACCGGACCGACGCCATATTTATTTCTCGCCGCGGGAGTCGGCTTTCTCGCCAGCAGGCCTATCGCATTATTCGTGATGCCGGTATTGAAGCTGGAACCGTAACGCAGACTCATCCTCATATGTTAAGGCATGCTTGCGGTTATGAACTGGCGGAGCGTGGTGCAGATACTCGTTTAATTCAGGATTATCTCGGGCATCGAAATATTCGCCATACTGTACGTTATACCGCCAGTAATGCTGCTCGTTTTGCCGGATTATGGGAAAGAAATAATCTCATAAACGAAAAATTAAAAAGAGAAGAAGTTTGATTTAACTTATTGATAATAAAGTTAAAAAACAAATAAATACAAGACAATTGGGGCCAAAACTGTCCATATCATAAATAAGTTACGTATTTTTTCTCAAGCATAAAAATTTTAAAAAACGACAAAAATCATCTAACTGTTTGATATGTAAATTATTTCTCTTGTAAATTAATTTCACATCACCTCCACTATATGTAAAGCTAACGTTTCTGTGACTCGACGCCTCTTCCTCATTCTTCTCTCCAAAAACCACCTAGTTCAATATAAAAAACTGCAAATAAAGATAACAATAGAATATTAAGCCAACAAATAAACTGAAAAAGTTTGTGCGCGATGCTTTCCTCTATGAGTCAAAATGGCCCCAAATGTTTCATCTTTTGGGGGAAAACTGTGCAGTGTTGGCAGTCAAACTCGTTGACAAAACAAAGTGTACAGAACGACTGCCCATGTCGATTTAGAAATAGTTTTTTTAAAGGAAAGCAGCATGAAAATTAAAACTCTGGCAATTGTTGTTCTGTCGGCTCTGTCCCTGAGTTCTACAGCGGCTCTGGCCGCTGTCACGACGGTAAATGGTGGGACAGTTCACTTTAAAGGGGAGGTTGTTAACGCAGCTTGTGCGGTTGATGCCGGCTCTGTTGATCAAACCGTTCAGTTGGGCCAGGTTCGTACCGCTAGTCTGAAGCAGACTGGAGCAACCAGCTCTGCTGTCGGTTTTAACATTCAGCTGAATGATTGCGATACCAGTGTTGCCACAAAAGCCGCTGTTGCCTTCTTGGGGACTGCGATTGACTGTGCTCATCCTAAAGTACTGGCTCTGCAGAGTTCAGCTGCGGGTAGCGCAACAAATGTTGGTGTGCAGATACTGGACAGAACAGGAAATGAGCTGACGCTGGACGGTGCGACATTTAGTGCACAAACAACCCTGAATAACGGTACCAACACCATTCCGTTCCAGGCGCGTTATTATGCAATCGGCGAGGCAACCCCGGGTGCTGCTAATGCGGATGCGACCTTCAAGGTTCAGTATCAATAACCTACCCAGGTTCAGGGACGTCATTACGGGCAGGGATGCCCACCCTTGTGCGATAAAAATAACGATGAAAAGGAAGAGATTATTTCTATTAGCGTCGTTGCTGCCAATGTTTGCTCTGGCCGGAAATAAATGGAACACCACGCTGCCCGGCGGAAATATGCAATTTCAGGGCGTCATTATTGCGGAAACTTGCCGGATTGAAGCCGGTGATAAACAAATGACGGTCAATATGGGGCAAATCAGCAGTAACCGGTTTCATGCGGTAGGGGAAGATAGCGCACCGGTGCCTTTTGTTATTCATTTACGGGAATGTAGCACGGTGGTGAGTGAACGTGTGGGTGTGGCGTTTCACGGTGTCGCGGATGGTAAAAATCCGGATGTGCTTTCCGTGGGAGAGGGGCCAGGGATAGCCACCAATATTGGCGTAGCGTTGTTTGATGATGAAGGAAACCTCGTACCGATTAATCGTCCTCCAGCAAACTGGAAACGGCTTTACTCAGGCTCTACTTCGCTACATTTCATCGCCAAATATCGTGCTACCGGGCGTCGGGTTACTGGCGGCATCGCCAATGCCCAGGCCTGGTTCTCTTTAACCTATCAGTAATTGTTCAGCAGATAATGTGATAACAGGAACAGGACAGTGAGTAATAAAAACGTCAATGTAAGGAAATCGCAGGAAATAACATTCTGCTTGCTGGCAGGTATCCTGATGTTCATGGCAATGATGGTTGCCGGACGCGCCGAAGCGGGAGTGGCCTTAGGTGCGACTCGCGTAATTTATCCGGCAGGGCAAAAACAAGTGCAACTTGCCGTGACAAATAATGATGAAAATAGTACCTATTTAATTCAATCATGGGTGGAAAATGCCGATGGTGTAAAGGATGGTCGTTTTATCGTGACGCCACCTCTGTTTGCGATGAAGGGAAAAAAAGAGAATACCTTACGTATTCTTGATGCAACAAATAACCAATTGCCACAGGATCGGGAAAGTTTATTCTGGATGAACGTTAAAGCGATTCCGTCAATGGATAAATCAAAATTGACTGAGAATACGCTACAGCTCGCAATTATCAGCCGCATTAAACTGTACTATCGCCCGGCTAAATTAGCGTTGCCACCCGATCAGGTCGCAGAAAAATTAAGATTTCGTCGTAGCGCGAATTCTCTGACTCTGATTAACCCGACACCCTATTACCTGACGGTAACAGAGTTGAATGCCGGAACCCGGGTTCTTGAAAATGCATTGGTGCCTCCAATGGGCGAAAGCACGGTTAAATTGCCTTCTGATGCAGGAAGCAATATTACTTACCGAACAATAAATGATTATGGCGCACTTACCCCCAAAATGACGGGCGTAATGGAATAACGCAGGGGGAATTTTTCGCCTGAATAAAAAGAATTGATTGCCGGGTGATTTTAAACCGGAGGAATAATGTCATATCTGAATTTAAGACTTTACCAGCGAAACACACAATGCTTGCATATTCGTAAGCATCGTTTGGCTGGTTTTTTTGTCCAGCTCTTTGTCGCCTGTGCTTTTGCCGCACAGGCACCTTTGTCATCTGCCGAACTCTATTTTAATCCGCGCTTTTTAGCGGATGATCCCCAGGCTGTGGCCGATTTATCGCGTTTTGAAAATGGGCAAGAATTACCGCCAGGGACGTATCGTGTCGATATCTATTTGAATAATGGTTATATGGCAACGCGTGATGTCACATTTAATACGGGCGACAGTGAACAAGGGATTGTTCCCTGCCTGACACGCGCGCAACTTGCAAGTATGGGGCTGAATACGGCTTCTGTCTCCGGTATGAATCTGCTGGCGGATGATGCCTGCGTGCCATTAACCTCAATGATCCATGACGCTACTGCGCATCTGGATGTTGGTCAGCAGCGACTCAACCTGACGATCCCTCAGGCATTTATGAGTAATCGCGCGCGTGGTTATATTCCTCCTGAGTTATGGGATCCTGGTATTAATGCCGGATTGCTCAATTATAATTTCAGCGGAAATAGTGTACAGAATCGGATTGGGGGTAACAGCCATTATGCATATTTAAACCTACAGAGTGGGTTAAATATTGGTGCGTGGCGTTTACGCGACAATACCACCTGGAGTTATAACAGTAGCGACAGTTCATCAGGTAGCAAAAATAAATGGCAGCATATCAATACCTGGCTTGAGCGAGACATAATTCCGTTACGTTCCCGGCTGACGCTGGGTGATGGTTATACCCAGGGCGATATTTTCGATGGTATTAACTTTCGCGGCGCACAATTGGCCTCAGATGACAATATGTTACCCGATAGCCAAAGAGGATTTGCCCCGGTGATCCACGGTATTGCTCGTGGTACTGCACAGGTCACTATTAAACAAAATGGGTATGACATTTATAATAGTACGGTGCCGCCGGGGCCTTTTACCATCAACGATATCTATGCCGCAGGTAATAGTGGTGACTTGCAGGTAACGATTAAAGAGGCTGACGGCAGCACGCAGATCTTTACCGTACCCTATTCGTCAGTCCCGCTTTTGCAACGTGAAGGGCATACTCGTTATTCCATTACGGCAGGAGAATACCGTAGTGGAAATGCGCAGCAGGAAAAACCCCGCTTTTTCCAGAGTACATTACTCCACGGCCTTCCGGCTGGCTGGACAATATATGGTGGAACGCAACTGGCGGATCGTTATCGTGCGTTTAATTTCGGTATCGGGAAAAACATGGGGGCACTGGGCGCTCTGTCTGTGGATATGACGCAGGCTAATTCCACACTTCCCGATGACAGTCAGCATGACGGACAATCGGTGCGTTTTCTCTATAACAAATCGCTCAATGAATCAGGCACGAATATTCAGTTAGTGGGTTACCGTTATTCGACCAGCGGATATTTTAATTTCGCTGATACAACATACAGTCGAATGAATGGCTACAACATCGAAACACAGGATGGTGTTATTCAGGTTAAGCCGAAATTCACCGACTATTACAATCTCGCTTATAACAAATGCGGGAAATTACAACTCACCGTTACTCAGCAACTCGGGCGCACATCAACACTGTATTTGAGTGGTAGCCATCAAACTTATTGGGGAACGAGTAATGTCGATGAGCAATTCCAGGCTGGTTTAAATACTGCATTCGAAGATATCAACTGGACGCTCAGCTATAGCCTGACGAAAAACGCCTGGCAAAAAGGACGGGATCAGATGTTAGCGCTTAACGTCAATATTCCTTTCAGCCACTGGCTGCGTTCTGACAGTAAATCTCAGTGGCGACATGCCAGTGCCAGTTACAGCATGTCACACGATCTCAACGGTCGGATGACCAATCTGGTCGGTGTATACGGTACGTTGCTGGAAGACAACAACCTCAGCTATAGCGTGCAAACCGGTTACGCCGGGGGAGGTGATGGTAATAGCGGAAGTACAGGCTACGCCACGCTGAATTATCGCGGTGGTTACGGCAATGCCAACATCGGTTACAGCCATAGCGATGATATTAAGCAGCTCTATTACGGAGTCAGCGGTGGGATACTGGCTCATGCCAATGGCGTAACGCTGGGGCAGCCGTTAAACGAAACGGTGGTACTTGTTAAAGCGCCTGGCGCAAAAGATGCAAAAGTCGAAAACCAGACGGGGGTGCGTACCGACTGGCGTGGTTATGCCGTGCTGCCTTATGCCACTGAATATCGGGAAAACAGAGTAGCGCTGGATACCAATACCCTGGCTGATAACGTCGATTTAGATAACGCGGTCGCTAACGTTGTTCCCACCCGTGGGGCGATCGTGCGAGCAGAGTTTAAAGCGCGCGTTGGGATAAAACTGCTCATGACGCTAACCCACAATAATAAGCCGCTGCCGTTCGGGGCGATGGTGACATCAGAGAGTAGCCAGAGTAGCGGCATTGTTGCGGATAATGGTCAGGTTTACCTCAGCGGAATGCCTTTAGCGGGAAAAGTTCAGGTGAAATGGGGAGAAGAGGAAAATGCTCACTGTGTCGCCAATTATCAACTGCCACCAGAGAGTCAGCAGCAGTTATTAACCCAGCTATCAGCTGAATGTCGTTAAGGGGGCGTGATGAGAAACAAACCTTTTTATCTTCTGTGCGCTTTTTTGTGGCTGGCGGTAAGTCACGCTTTGGCTGCGGATAGCACGATTACTATCCGCGGCTATGTCAGAGATAACGGCTGTAGTGTGGCCGCTGAATCAACCAATTTTACTGTTGATCTGATGGAAAACGCGGCGAAGCAATTTAACAACATTGGCGCGACGACTCCTGTCGTTCCATTTCGTATTTTGCTGTCACCCTGTGGTAATGCCGTTTCTGCCGTAAAAGTTGGGTTTACCGGCGTTGCAGATAGCCACAATGCCAACCTGCTTGCACTTGAAAATACGGTGTCAGCGGCTTCGGGACTGGGAATACAGCTTCTGAATGAGCAGCAAAATCAGATACCCCTTAATGCTCCATCGTCCGCGATTTCGTGGACGACCCTGACGCCGGGTAAACCAAATACGCTGAATTTTTACGCCCGGCTAATGGCGACACAGGTGCCTGTCACTGCGGGGCATATCAATGCCACGGCTACCTTCACTCTTGAATATCAGTAACTGGAGATGCTCATGAAATGGTGCAAACGTGGGTATGTATTGGCGGCAATATTGGCGCTCGCAAGTGCGACGATACAGGCAGCCGATGTCACCATCACGGTGAACGGTAAGGTCGTCGCCAAACCGTGCACAGTTTCCACCACCAATGCCACGGTTGATCTCGGCGATCTTTATTCTTTCAGTCTGATGTCTGCCGGGGCGGCATCGGCCTGGCATGATGTTGCGCTTGAGTTGACTAATTGTCCGGTGGGAACGTCGAGGGTCACTGCCAGCTTCAGCGGGGCAGCCGACAGTACCGGATATTATAAAAACCAGGGGACCGCGCAAAACATCCAGTTAGAGCTACAGGATGACAGTGGCAACACATTGAATACTGGCGCAACCAAAACAGTTCAGGTGGATGATTCCTCACAATCAGCGCACTTCCCGTTACAGGTCAGAGCATTAACGGTAAATGGCGGAACCACTCAGGGAACCATTCAGGCAGTGATTAGCATCACCTATACCTACAGCTGAACCCGAAGAGATGATTGTAATGAAACGAGTTATTACCCTGTTTGCTGTACTGCTGATGGGCTGGTCGGTAAATGCCTGGTCATTCGCCTGTAAAACCGCCAATGGTACCGCTATCCCTATTGGTGGTGGCAGCGCTAATGTTTATGTAAACCTTGCGCCTGTCGTGAATGTGGGGCAAAACCTGGTCGTAGATCTTTCGACGCAAATCTTTTGCCATAACGATTATCCGGAAACCATTACAGACTATGTCACACTGCAACGAGGCTCGGCTTATGGCGGCGTGTTATCTAATTTTTCCGGGACCGTAAAATATAGTGGCAGTAGCTATCCATTTCCGACCACCAGCGAAACGCCGCGGGTTGTTTATAATTCGAGAACGGATAAGCCGTGGCCGGTGGCGCTTTATTTGACGCCTGTGAGCAGTGCGGGCGGGGTGGCGATTAAAGCTGGCTCATTAATTGCCGTGCTTATTTTGCGACAGACCAACAACTATAACAGCGATGATTTCCAGTTTGTGTGGAATATTTACGCCAATAATGATGTGGTGGTGCCTACTGGCGGCTGCGATGTTTCTGCTCGTGATGTCACCGTTACTCTGCCGGACTACCCTGGTTCAGTGCCAATTCCTCTTACCGTTTATTGTGCGAAAAGCCAAAACCTGGGGTATTACCTCTCCGGCACAACCGCAGATGCGGGCAACTCGATTTTCACCAATACCGCGTCGTTTTCACCAGCGCAGGGCGTCGGCGTACAGTTGACGCGCAACGGTACGATTATTCCAGCGAATAACACGGTATCGTTAGGAGCAGTAGGGACTTCGGCGGTAAGTCTGGGATTAACGGCAAATTACGCACGTACCGGAGGGCAGGTGACTGCAGGGAATGTGCAATCGATTATTGGCGTGACTTTTGTTTATCAATAAAGAAATCACAGGGCATTGCTAATGCAGGTACGCAATATTACCTGAAGCTAAAAACCTGCACGTTAGCCCTTTGTAGGCCAGATAAGACGCGTCAGCGTCGCATCTGGCATAAACAAAGCGCACTTTGCCGACAATCCGAACAGAGCCCGCCATTGGCAGGCTCTGGTGTTCTTTTACGCTACCATGCTGATAATCAACACAATAATCAGCCCAACCACGGAGTTGACCAGCTCCAGCAGTCCCCAGGTTTTCAACGTGTCTTTTACCGACAGGTCAAAGTAACCTTTGAACAGCCAGAATGAGGCATCATTAATGTGGGTGAGGGTGTTGGAACCCGCAGCCGTCGCCAGCACCAGCAGCGCCGGATTCACGCCAACCAGCTGACCGGTTGCTGGATCAAGGATTGCAGCACTGATAATCCCGGCGGCGGTCATCGCCGAAACGACACCCTGACCCGTCGCCAGACGAATTAGCACAGTGATCAGCCATGCCATAATGTAGGGCGAGATATTGCCGTGGGACATCAACATGCCGATGGTGTCGCCAATGCCGGTGTCGATGATAGTTTGCTTCAACACGCCACCCGCACCGATGATCAGAATCACCATTGCAATGCTTTTCACCGCACTTTCAAAAGCGTTCATCACCCACTGCATGTCATGACCACGTGCGGTGCCAAAGAGTACGAATGCAACCACCATCGCAATAAACATTGCAATCGGCGAGGAACCGATAAAGTTAACCACTTCCCAGGCAGGGGTATCTTTTACCAGCCAGATATTGGCGATGGTGGTGGAGATCATAATGATCGCCGGGATCAGCGGCACCAGAATCGAAACGCCGAAAGAGGGCAGATTGTTCATATCTACCGGTTGATCTGCTTTCAGGAATGATGGCGTTGGGCGCTCAAGATTGCCGAGGAACTTCGGCAGGATCAGACCTGCGCAGATTACACTTGGGATCGTCACCAGTACGCCATAGATATAAACCATCCCCATATCTGCGCCATAAGCATTCACCAGCGCCACAGGACCCGGCTGCGGTGGGAACAGTGAATGTGCGGTAGTGGCAGCTGCTACTGCCGGGATCGCCAGTTTCAGGAACGGAATTTTAGCTTCGGCGGCAATGACAATAACCAGCGGCGCTAACATGATAAAGGCCACTTCATAGAACATCGCCAGACCAAAAATCAGGCCGATGATAATCACCGACAGCTGTACATAGCGCAGACCGAGACGCGCCAGCAGCGTATGTGCTATCTGGTGAGCCGCGCCGGAGTCGACCATCAATTTACCGATGACCGCACCGAACACCACGATGATAGCCAGTTCCCCCAGCGTGTTGCCGAAGCCCGCTTTCATGGTGTGCAGCAGCGACATCAAATCCATGCCCGCCAGCATCCCGACGGACAGCGCCGCCACCAACAAAGCCACCATTGAATTGATTTTGAACTTCAAATTCAGTACCAGCATCAGACCAATGCCGAATACCACCCAGAGAATGTTAAGCACATGCATAACGTTTTACCTTACCTGGTTGAACCGTTGTTATTTTGGGCGACATGTTATGTAAATTGGTCAACCATTGTTGCGATGAATGTCACATCCTCTGATCAATAACCATCGATTACCCTTTGCTGCAATTTGCAGCAACAACCAGGAGAGTGAAATTCTTGTGATGTGGTTAACCAATTTTAGAATTCGGGTTGACATGTATTACCAAAAGGTAGAACTTATACGCCATCTCATCCGATGCAACGCCACGGCTGCGGTCTGGTTGTTCATCCGGATACCTAAACAACTCCAGGGTTCCGCGTCTCTTTGCTGTGGAACCCACTATGTGAAAGAGGAAAAATCATGGAACAGACCTGGCGCTGGTACGGCCCAAACGATCCGGTTTCTTTAGCTGATGTCCGTCAGGCGGGCGCAACTGGCGTGGTTACCGCGCTGCACCATATCCCGAACGGCGAAGTATGGTCCGTTGAAGAGATCCTCAAACGCAAGGCGATCGTTGAAGACGCAGGCCTGGTATGGTCTGTCGTAGAAAGCGTGCCAATTCACGAAGATATCAAAACCCACACTGGCAACTATGAGCAGTGGATCGCTAACTATCAGCAGACTCTGCGCAACCTGGCGCAGTGCGGCATTCGCACCGTGTGCTACAACTTCATGCCGGTGCTCGACTGGACCCGTACTGACCTCGAATACGTGCTGCCAGACGGCTCCAAAGCTCTGCGCTTTGACCAGATCGAATTCGCTGCATTCGAAATGCATATCCTGAAACGTCCAGGCGCGGAAGCGGATTACACCGAAGAAGAAATTGCTCAGGCAGCTGTTCGCTTCGCCACTATGAGCGACGAAGACAAAGCGCGTCTGACCCGTAACATCATTGCTGGTCTTCCGGGCGCGGAAGAAGGGTACACCCTCGACCAGTTCCGTAAGCACCTGGAGCTATATAAAGATATCGACAAAGCCAAACTGCGCGAAAACTTTGCCGTCTTCCTGAAAGCGATTATTCCGGTTGCCGAAGAAGTTGGCGTCCGTATGGCTGTTCACCCGGACGATCCGCCGCGCCCGATCCTCGGTCTGCCGCGCATTGTTTCCACCATTGAAGATATGCAGTGGATGGTTGATACCGTAAACAGCATGGCGAACGGTTTCACCATGTGCACCGGTTCCTACGGCGTGCGTGCTGACAACGATCTGGTTGATATGATCAAGCAGTTCGGTCCGCGTATTTACTTCACCCATCTGCGCTCCACCATGCGTGAAGATAACCCGAAAACCTTCCACGAAGCGGCGCACCTGAACGGTGACGTTGATATGTACGAAGTGGTGAAAGCGATTGTTGAAGAGGAACACCGTCGTAAAGCGGAAGGCAAAGAAGACCTGATCCCGATGCGTCCGGACCACGGTCATCAGATGCTGGACGACCTGAAGAAGAAAACTAACCCAGGTTACTCCGCAATTGGTCGTCTGAAAGGCCTGGCCGAAGTTCGCGGTGTCGAACTGGCGATCCAGCGCGCTTTCTTTAGCCGTTAATATCCACCGGCATGGCTGCGCGCCGTGCCGGTTCCTTCTTCCTTGCCGTCACTCTCTGAAGACGGATTCTGGAGTTTACGATGACTACTATTGTTGACAGCAATCTGCCGGTTGCCCGCCCGTCATGGGTGCATTCTCGTCTGGAATCACGCATTGTGCATCTCGGTTGCGGGGCGTTTCACCGCGCGCACCAGGCGCTGTATACCCATCATCTGCTGGAAAGCACCGACAGCGACTGGGGTATCTGCGAAGTTAACCTGATGCCAGGTAACGACCGTGTGCTGATTGAAAACCTGAAAAAACAGCAACTGCTGTACACCGTGGCGGAAAAAGGCGCGGAAAGCACCGAACTGAAAATTATCGGTTCGATGAAAGAAGCGCTGCATCCGGAAATCGACGGCTGCGAAGGTATTCTCAACGCGATGGCGCGTCCGCAGACGGCGATTGTCTCTCTGACGGTCACGGAAAAAGGCTACTGCGCTGATGCGGCAAGCGGTCAGTTGGATCTCAATAACCCGCTGATCAAGCACGATCTGGAAAACCCGACTGCGCCGAAGTCTGCGATTGGTTACATCGTCGAAGCCCTGCGTCTGCGTCGTGAAAAAGGGCTGAAAGCGTTTACGGTGATGTCCTGCGATAACGTGCGTGAAAACGGTCATGTGGCGAAGGTCGCGGTACTGGGGCTGGCTCAGGCGCGTGACCCGCAGCTGGCGGCATGGATTGAAGAGAACGTCACCTTCCCGTGCACCATGGTTGACCGCATCGTTCCGGCGGCGACGCCAGAAACCTTACAGGAAATTGCTGACCAGCTGGGTGTTTATGACCCGTGCGCCATTGCCTGCGAACCGTTCCGTCAGTGGGTGATTGAAGATAACTTCGTTAATGGTCGTCCGGACTGGGATAAAGTGGGCGCACAGTTCGTTGCAGACGTTGTGCCGTTCGAAATGATGAAGCTGCGTATGCTGAACGGCAGCCACTCTTTCCTGGCATACCTCGGTTACCTCGGCGGCTATGAAACTATTGCCGACACCATGACTAACCCGGATTATCGCAAAGCGGCCTTTGCCCTGATGATGCAGGAACAAGCGCCAACGCTGTCGATGCCGGAAGGTACGGACCTGAACGCCTATGCGACGCTGCTGATCGAGCGTTTCAGCAACCCGTCTCTGCGTCACCGTACCTGGCAGATTGCGATGGACGGCAGCCAGAAGTTACCGCAGCGTCTGCTGGATCCGGTGCGTCTGCACCTGCAAAACGGCGGCAGCTGGCGTCACCTGGCGCTGGGCGTGGCTGGCTGGATGCGTTACACCCAGGGCGTGGATGAGCAGGGTAATGCCATTGACGTGGTCGACCCGATGCTGGCCGAGTTCCAGAAGATTAACGCGCAGTATCAGGGCGCAGACCGCGTGAAAGCGCTGCTGGGCCTGAGCGGTATTTTTGCCGATGATCTGCCGCAGAATGCCGACTTTGTTGGCGCGGTGACGGCGGCATATCAGCAGCTGTGCGAACGCGGTGCGCGCGAGTGTGTGGCTGCGCTGTAACTAACTGATTACCCTACAGACTTACTGGTCAATCAAACTGATATTTGGTTGACCAGTTTTCGTTTTTTTGCCCACCTGTACGTGCCAACTTCCAGTGCTAATGGTATAGTTTGAGATTAACGGGTGCCGTAAAATTGCCCGTTGTAGGCCGGATAAGGCGTTCACGCCGCATCCGGCAAAAATTTGATTAACCGCACCTAACGGACACAACACCATGAAATCTGCCACCTCTGCGCAAAGACCTTACCAGGAAGTCGGGGCGATGATCCGCGATCTGATCATAAAGACGCCGTACAATCCTGGCGAACGGTTGCCGCCGGAGCGTGAAATTGCAGAAATGCTTGATGTCACGCGGACGGTGGTACGTGAAGCGCTGATCATGCTGGAGATCAAAGGGCTGGTGGAAGTGCGCCGGGGTGCCGGTATCTATGTTCTTGATAGCTCAGGCAGCCACAACACAGACAGTCCGGATGCCAACGTTTGCAATGATGCGGGTCCTTTTGAGCTGTTGCAGGCGCGACAGCTTCTTGAGAGCAACATCGCCGAGTTTGCCGCCCTGCAGGCTACCCGCGAAGATATCGTCAAAATGCGTCAGGCATTGCAACTGGAAGAGCGTGAACTGGCTTCCAGTGCGCCGGGCAGCAGCGAAAGCGGTGACATGCAGTTCCATCTCGCTATTGCCGAAGCAACGCATAACAGCATGCTGGTGGAGCTGTTCCGTCAGTCCTGGCAGTGGCGGGAAAACAATCCAATGTGGATCCAGTTGCACAGCCATCTGGATGACAGCCTGTATCGCAAAGAGTGGTTGGGCGATCACAAACAGATCCTCGCCGCGTTAATCAAAAAAGATGCCCGAGCGGCGAAGCTGGCAATGTGGCAGCATCTGGAAAACGTTAAGCAACGTCTGCTGGAATTCTCGAACGTTGACGATATTTATTTTGATGGCTATCTGTTTGATTCATGGCCGCTGGATAAAGTCGACGCCTGACTTATTATAATAAGCGCAAGGGTAAACGTTCCTTGCGCTTTCTTAAATTAAGAAGTCGCAATGAGTATTACTTTGTAAATTGCAGGGGATTGTTTAGCTATCTGTATAACCTGAATGTTAGTACTCATTCTTCCTGGTAGTTATTTACCAATATAATTCCATTCACCATTTTTTAATTCAAACAGTTCTGGAAGAGATGACGGTTGCAGAGTCATACGTTTGAGTGGTGCATTTTCATCACCCGGGATAGGCTTCTATACCAATTATTGGGTCATTACCCAACTCAATATTAGCATTAAGTAATGCGGCAAGGGCGAATCCGGAAGAATTTGCTACCCCTGTTACCGTCATTATCTGATCAATATAGATATCAATCCTTGGCTGCTCATTGGTCCATCTTTTTGCCTGAGAAGCTGGAAGGGTTGAAATATATCCTATCGTGGTTCCGGCATAACTAGGAACATTGCAACCAGGGCCTAATGTTATTTCATGAACTGTATAGTCCTCAACAGGATCGAAAGGGCCTTTCATAAATAAATTTAGCCGTAATCCTTTTGCTAACTCTGTGGCAGCATGCGCCTTTTTACATATACCACCATATATTTCGTCTAAAGCTGAGGTGATTTTCAAGTTTCGATAGAGCATACGTCCTGTTGTTGTAATACCATTGAATTCTCTGCATGTTTCTGTCACATAATTAAATGGCCAGGACTCTTTACTAATATCAAGTTTTCTAATTTCGACAACGCTTTTTCCATCGTAATTATGGTTATTGCCACGAGCAAGAGGCGGAAGATAGATATTTTCCGTATCCATGCGTGCACGTTCATGTTTACGTGTTAACTCACTGTCGACTTTTGGATGATGAAGGAAGTGATTATATGTAATAATTTAACTCTGAAGGGCATTGCTTAATGGCATAGACATAATAGTTACCTTTATGAGTATTTCACTGATGCTTAGAAAAATAGATAAATTTTTCTGTGGTAAAAAGAGAAGTAAACAAATGACATGCATGTTTCTGTTGTAGTGATATCAACTCTACACAGTGATATTAAATGGTGGGAAACACTCTAAAGTATCAAAAAACGCTCATTTAAAATTATTTGCATGCAATTTAAAAGCATATCTTATTACTAATTGGAATTTGATGTTGCTATATTGATGTCTATATTAATAATGCCTGTGAATGGTATTTTTGATGTATTTGATATGTTATCAATTTATATTATTTACAAACTAATTGTTTTAAATAATACATAGCTGATTATGCGGAAATAAATAATTTCCCACCGGAATTAAGTAGCGGTGGTGACAAGTATTTTCATCTACGTAACTATTCGGAATATTCAGAATATACTAGCGGTTTTTTTTTGAGTTTGATGATTTTTATCAAATCATGACTTTTTTCCTGAAAAGTCAGTAGATATTCATAGGCAAGTAAGGTTTTATACTTTGCTGACAGGATTCAGGCCTGTCTCAGACTGACATGGATGTAATGAACAAAAGGGAATGGCTATGGAAAATGAGCATCAATACAGTGGTGCCCGGTGTTCAGGGCAAGCCGCATATGTTGCTAAACGTCAGGAGTGCGCAAAATGATGCGCCAATCACTTCAGGCTGTTTTACCTGAAATTTCAGGCAATAAAACGTCACCGCTGCGTAAATCAGTATGCAGCGATCTCCTCACTCTTTTTAATTCTCCTCATTCGGCATTACCGTCATTACTTGTTTCAGGCATGCCCGAGTGGCAAGTGCATAACCCGAGCGACAAACATCTCCAGAGCTGGTATTGCCGTCAGCTGCGTTCTGCACTGTTATTTCATGAGCCACGGATTGCGGCGTTGCAGGTTAATTTGAAAGAAGCGTACTGCCACACTCTGGCGATCAGCCTTGAGATAATGCTGTATCACGACGATGAATCGCTAACGTTTGATCTGGTCTGGGATAATGGCGGTTGGCGCAGTGCGACGCTGGAGAATGTCAGCTAAGCACAATCTCCAGCTCGCGCAGTTCACGCCAGAAGCGTTCGGCAACTGGATTCATGCGGGTATTCATCCGGTATGCATAGGCCTGAATCGGGATCACCAGTTCGTCCCGATTCAGTACAACGAGCTGCCCGCTGCGAATTTCTTGTTGGATGGCGTATTCCGGTAGCCAGGCAATCCCACAGCCGTCGAGGGCAACCTGCTTTAAAAGCTCGCTCATCGAAGAGACAAAAAAGGTGCTGAAACTTAACTCACTGTGGCGCGTCAGGGTGCGATTAATCAATCGCCCCATGTAGGAGTTGCGGCTGTAATTCAGTAACGGAAAGTGTGGCTGCGCGAGGTTAAAAAGTGCTTCTCCGTGTTCGTCACTGGCGCAAACGGGGAACAATTGAGATTCAAATAAGCGAATGTGGTCAAACGGCGCTTCCAGCAAATCTTCGTCGTGAAAGGAAAAAATACAGTCACTTTGCCCTTCACGCAGTTTATCGACCGCTTCATCGACATCAATAGCTTCAATTGCCCAGGTAAAGAGCGGCGGCATCTGGCTGATAATGGACGGTAACAGCCCGAGGGAAAGAGAGTGTGCAGCGGCTATTTTAATTTTGCGTTGCGCGTAATCGCTGCCACCACGGAGTTCTGCAAGGTTGCTCTCTAACTGTTGCAACAGATGGCGGATCTGCGAATGGAATATTTTACCTTGTTCCGAGAGTTGCAGCGGCGTCACCTGGCGGTTAAACAATTCAACGCCAATCGCCTGTTCCAGCGCACGGATGCGGCGGCTGAATGCCGGTTGCGAGACGTTGCGACTGACTGCTGCCTGGGAAAAATTGCGGCATTTTTCCAGGGTCAGAAAATCATAAAGCCATTTAGTTTCAATATTATGCAAAACCGCACCACAGTCATCCATTACGTTTTACTCTGTCAGCCGCCCTTGCGGGCATTCTACGTCCATTCGGGCGGCTGACAACCGTTTATGCCGTTTCAAACGTTCCTTTCACGCAGGCTTTGCCGTCTTTGACCATCAGCTTGCCGCGAGCGTATACCTGCTCAATGCGTAATTCTGGCGTCATGACCAGTAAGTCTGCGTCATTGCCTGGCAGAATTTCGCCTTTCCCGCTCAGGTTAAGGAAACCGGCTACGCTACTGGTGAGCGGGCGCAGGGCATCGCTGATACTGAAATCATAATCTTTGACCAGCACCTGCACGGTTTCCAGCAACGTTTCAAAACCGGCAACACCGATATGGGTTAAATTCCCTTCGTCATCGAAGAACGGCTGGCTACCGTTGCCGTCGGAGCTGAGGGTGACGCGTGCCAGCGGAATACCCGCCTGAACGGCGCGGGCAATACCTTCGGCAGGGGCGACTGGTTCGTCAATGCTGCTGGTGATATCGATGGTGCCGCCTTTGCGCGCGAACTCCAGCGCCTGCTCAAACAACGGAACGTTGCGGTTAACGTGGGTCGGCAGCAACTTGCTAATCGGCACATCGCAGTTTTCCAGCAGGTCATAGACAGGCTGTAACGCCTTTTTGCTGTCGCCCATGTGGAACACGGTGACGCCAGGTTTACCGCCGAGCAAACCGCCAACGCGGGATTCCGCCGCCATATTAGCCAGGTGATAAACGTCCGGTGCGGCAGAACGGTGATCAGAGATGGCGCATTTCACGCCAATCACGCGATCGATAATCGCCACGTCTTTTTCCACGGAACCCGTAATAGTGCGGGAAGGGACATGATAAGCGCCGGTCAGCATCCAGGCGCTGATGCCTTCTTCATTGAGCGCACGGGTCTTGGCGAGCAGGGATTCCGGGTGGCGAGAGATAGAGTCGGTGCCCAGCAGACCAACCACTGACGTGACGCCTGCTTCCGTCAGACGACTTAACGCCACTTCCGGCGTGCGCGTCGTGGGACCTGCTTCGCCGCCACCGCCAATCAAATGGACGTGTTGATCAATAAAACCTGGGCAGAGGATCTGCCCGCTGAGATCGACAACCGTGCAGTCCGGTACAATGTCAGAAGGGATATTACTGGCAACGGCGATAATTTTGCCGTTAGCGACGAGGACATCGCAAATTCCCCGATCTTCCGGCGCATACAAATGCGCTCCCTGCAGCAGGGTAAAACCGGCTGCGGTATAATCAATCATGGTAACTCCTTGTTAAACAATAAGCTGCATAACCCAGATCGACAGCAATGCGTTAATCACGCAGACCGTAATGATATGCGGGTAATATTTGGCATTCACTTCGGCTGTCCCCAGGCAGCGACCGACATTTTGCACCGGGTTGCCCATTAAATACATCGCGGGCAGTAAAACGGTGACATCGTGACCGGTTAATGCGCCAGCGGTTGCCAGACTGGCGGCAACACCGACTGCGCCACCCATACTCATTAATGCGGCTAAAAGGACGGTTGCCGCTTCACCGGGTAATCCCCACAGCGCCATTACGGGTTCACAGATATGCCCCACCCAGTCGAGCAGGCCGGTAATTTTCAGCGCCTGAATGATGACAAACGCCATCACCACGTTTGGCAGCAGGTTGGTCGTGGCGATAGTAAAGCCACGGCGCGCACCATCGATAAACATATCCATGATGTTTTTGCGGACCTGAGTTGTCATGCTTGCGCTCCTTGCGTTGGGTTGCGACGTTCTTCGAAGTTAAGCCAGACGCGCAAAATGTTGGCTCCGACAAATTTAAACACCAGGATGACTGCTAAAGGTACGATTACGGACGTGCCCAGAAAGGCAAACACCGCGACGCCGGAAGAGAAGTAGTTGGTGATAATGGCGCTACCGCTGGTTTGATATGCGGCGAAAATCACTTTATCGCGTTCGGTAATTTCACCTTCCTGCGCCAGCTCTTTGGTCATACCTGCGGCGGCATCGGTGTTTTGCAGGTTAGCGATCAGCGCCAGCGAGCAGATCCCTGGAATGCCCAACAACGGTTTTAGCACTGGCGTCATTAACTGCTGCGCGGCGCGTAATCCGCCAAGACCATCGGTAATTGAAATAATCCCCAGAGAGAGAATGACTGACGGTGCCAGCTCCAGCGCAAAGAGAAAGCCATCTTTAGCCCCCGTGCCACCCGCGCCGCGAAACGAGGTGGTGGCTCCGTTCGCACCAGGCAGTTGCCCAAACGATCCGTTCAGAACGGAAAAATCAAAAACGCGCCACCAACTGTCTGTCCCGGAAAAAACACCGGAAAAAAAGATTATGGTGAGAAAAAAAGCCAGATACCCTTTAATGCCCACTTTTTCTGTCGCCAGCTCCCCGGCTACAGCATCCCCTTGTTGTGTCATAACAATCCCCATTGTTTTTTTGTGTTTGTGTGTTGCTTGAGCCAGGAAAATTCCTGGAGCTGAAAAACCTTATCAGCGATGTGGGTATGGGGAAAATGCAAGTATGTTTCTGACTATGCGTTTTTTGCATAGCGGTAAAATTACGCTGTGTGGAAAAGGTTCTACGCAGGATTGAGTTGCAGAAAATTCATAAACCCAGTGACAATGACATAGTAAATAAAAAACAGATAATCCAGGGACGAAAACGCGATGGCAAAGTACAACGAAAAAGAGCTGGCGGATACGAGCAAGTTTTTAAGTTTTGTCCTCCGACACAAACCGGAGGCGATTGGTATCGTACTGGACCGTGAAGGATGGGCGGATATCGATAAGCTCATACTTTGTGCCCAAAAAGCGGGCAAGCGGTTAACCCGTGCATTGCTGGATACCGTGGTTGCCACGAGCGATAAAAAGCGTTTTAGTTATTCCAGTGATGGTAGGTGCATCCGCGCGGTTCAGGGGCATTCGACTTCGCAGGTCGCTATTTCCTTTGCCGAAAAAACACCGCCACAGTTTCTCTACCACGGTACGGCAAGCCGTTTCCTTGACGAGATAAAAAAACAGGGGCTGATTGCAGGTGAGCGTCACTACGTACATCTCTCTGCTGATGAAGCAACGGCACGCAAAGTGGGAGCAAGACACGGATCGCCGGTTATTTTAACCGTCAAAGCACAGGAAATGGCGAAACGAGGCCTCCCTTTCTGGCAAGCGGAAAACGGGGTCTGGCTGACATCAACGGTTGCGGTCGAATTTCTTGAGTGGTAAGGGAAACACTCCTCATGAAGTGACCACTTGCAGCTTAAATAATTGTACTGTGCTGATAAGCGCAGCAATAAACAACGCCGCCGCGCCGCAGAGAGTGGCGCCGGCAAGCGCCGATGTTCCATTGCCGAGCATACTGGTCAGCGCCGGGCCGAGGATTTGTCCAATGCCGTAAATGAGCGTCACAAAGCCTAAAAGATTGAGATTTCCCGGTACGCTCAGTTGGCGGGCGATAGTCATCACCAGAGATGTCGTGCCCATAAAGGTACCGCCAAAACCAAGACTGCTGATGATAAGCAAGAGAGGCGAGTCGCTGGCGAGAGTAAGCAGCACACAGATAGCCTGCACCAGCAAATTCGCCGTCAGGCAGGGCAAAGCCCACCAACGTTTTGCTGCCCATAGCCAGCCAAAGCAACCAGGCACAATTGATAAGCCGACTAACGTCCAGAGATGGGCGGTTAACAATGGTGAGCCTGCATCTTTCGCCATGAGCGGCAGGTAAGTCGCGACGATGATATAACCAAATCCCGCCAGGCCGTACAGAATAGCCAGTAACCACCAGCTCATTATCTGTTGCTCCGTTTTTGCCAATGGCATTGGTGTGATGGCGTGTTTTTTCGAGGGCATTAAAAGCGTAAGTGCAATCAGCATCATGCCAGAAAGCGCCCCGGCGCCTTGCCATAACGTTTGCGAGGAGAGGTCAAAATGCAGGCCTGCCAGAACATATTCATTGCCCAGTGCGATGCCAATGCCAACGCCAGAAAACAAAGCTGCCAGCACAAAAGGATGGCGCGTGTGCTGCATAATCAGCGTCGAACCAAAAATCAGCATACCGGCGCTGGCGACACCCGCCAGGACGCGAATCAATAACACCAGAATAAATGGCAGCAACCATGCCATTGCGAGGATCAACAACCCGCTCGCCAGGGCAGAAGCCAACAGAAATGGGCGCAGGCGCGATGGCTGGTGAAATGCGCCAAACGAAAATAGCAGACTGCCAGCCAGATACCCCGCATAGTTGCCGCTGGCAATCCACGAGAGCTGGCTAAATGAAAACGATCCTTCCGCCATCATGACGGGCAACATAGGCGTATAAAGGAAGCGGCCTAAACCCATACCTAAGGTCAGAACCAGCATCCCGAAAAGCGCGGTGCTGAAAGAAAAGCGTTCTACGGGATGCGAGGGCGAAGGCATGTTTAACCTTGTTTGTCATTTTTGTTGTTAACAAGTTAATAACAAAAAGGTGAAACATGCCAGCCTGTTAATGCGATGATTGAGGGGTAAAGCGATAAAAACGATTTGGTTCGCTAACGATATAAATATTACCTGAGGCATCCATCGCAACCCCTTCGGCCTGTTTGATGTTATGCGACAAACCTCGACTGCCTTTGGTTAGTGACATTTCACCTATAACCTCGCCAGCCAGCGTTACTTCCTGGAGTGCGCGAGATTCATGAGACAGCACCAGAAGCGTATTTTTTTGTTGGTTAAATTCTGCGCCGGACACATCATCTAAAGTAAATTGCCGTTGTAGTGCCTTGTCTTTGCTGATGTGCAATTCATTGCTACTTAACAGCCCGTTAACTTTGTAGACCTCAATCGGGTTTTTCTCTTTAAAAAACCAGAAAGTGTGATCCTGGCGAGAATAGGCCAATCCTTCAAAACCGCAATTGGTTGGGGATTCCTGCAGCGGGATTTTTATTTTTTTGAGGATTTTTACTTCCGAGTTTGGGGTCAGTGAAATCACATAAATGGCATAATCGCGCTCATCGCTAATGACAAACTGATTATCGCCAATGTATTCGATCGTCTCGAGATCCTTAACAAAATCCAGAGGAATTGTGCGGATCAAATCGCCATTGGTGGTCATTTCAACAATGGCGGCAGGTTTGTTGATAGTGCTAAAAAGAGTATTGCTTTGTGCCGACCAGGTCAGCGAAGAGATATTATTCGTTATGCCTGCAATTTCTTTGCCGTCAATGGTGGCGTGGTAATTCTGAAATGATGCTGCATGATTGCTTTTACGGGCGCAAGATTGCACGAAGAAAGTACACACTGCCACAATGACAAAAAGAATCACAATAACGAAGATGCGTTTACTTAACGAAATACTTTTTGTCACGGTAATCCCTTTAAGGCAAATCAATAAGATATCGAGAAGTATACGTAGCGATCTTAATGAATCCTTAACGCGGAGAAATCCCGTAATGTGCAATGCAGCGCCAGCCACCATCCTGCTGACAATAAACTGATTCCGTATGCCCAGGGATCACCCATTGAATTTCCTCGCCAGGCGGACAGGTCAGCCAAATGCATAACCCGCAGCCGCCGCGTAAATCACGGGGAATATCGCTGACGCGAAAAGTCATGCCCGCTGCCTGCAACGCCTTGCGGGTTTGTATGACGCCGACCGTGGAGTGAAATAAAAACAGATACTCTTTCATGCGCGTTTTCTCTGCCGCTGACCGATCACCGCCGCGCCAATTGCACCAGCGAATTGCGCATCAGGGTGAGTTTGTACCGGCATTCCCAGATGGCTTTCCAGCATGTGGGTAAACCTTTGACAGTGGCTAACGCCACCAGTAAACAGAATCGGCGCTTCACAGGAGAGACGAGCAATGAAATTGGCGCTCCGCCGCGCCATCGCGTTAATCACTCCGGCGAGAATCGCTTCTGGCGCTACGCCCGCAGAGCGCAGGCTGATCACTTCTGATTCAGCAAACACTGTGCACATACTCGTGATGGCGTGCGGTATGACATTTTCGGTAATGCTGTCGAGTTGCTCGACGCTGGTGCCAAGCGTGCGCGAGATCACCTCCAGGAAACGCCCGGTGCCCGCCGCGCATTTGTCATTCATCAGGAAATCGCACAGGTTACCGTCATCATCAAGCTGAATCACTTTGCTGTCCTGACCACCGATGTCGATTACCGCGCGCGTTGCTGGCTCAAGAAACCGTGCGCCCAGCCCGTGACAGGAGATTTCCGTCACTTGTTTATCGGCAAAATCCACCAGTTGCCGTCCGTAGCCGGTGAGCGTCAGAAACGGCGTTGTCTCTAACCCTTCGCGCAGAGTTTCCCAGGCTTCAGTAATTGCTGTTGCCGGGCGAAAGGGTGTTGGAACGAGGAAACGGCGCGTAATCACGCCGTCAGCCAGTAAGATCCCTTTGGTGGCGGTTGAGCCGGAATCAATGCCAATCGAATATGTCACTGCCACTCCTTACAGCATCTCAATAAAGGCCGCGACACGGGTGCTGAGCTGCCCGACATCCGAGGTGGAGTAGTCTGTTTCAATAGCGATATAAGGAATGTTGTGCTGCTGGCGCACATGACGTTTAATCGCCAGCGATTCCACCGCGTAGGTATGGCACGCCTGCAAAATCACATCAACTACGCCATCGACCTGATATTCTTCAACCATCTGGCTGAGCATTTGCAGGCGCTGATCGTTCGGCGAAACACAGGAGCAGCCAATCGCCAGATATTTATCCGCCAGCGCGTCGTACACATCACCCGTTTCCGCCACGCATTGCTCGGTGGCTTTCGCCCCGGTGCAGTTTTCATAACCGACAACCCAGCCGCCATTCTCTTCAATCGCGCGCACCACTTTCTCTGCTGCGCCGCCAATTGGGCAGCCGGTGATTAAAATACGTGGGTGCGGGTCCAGTCGCTGGCCTTCTTCCCACTGCTGACGAACGCGGGCGGTCATTGCATCCAGTTCATTGATCAACGCCTCTTTATCGAACCGGAAGGTTGCGCCGTAGACTACTTTCAGAATGTCGCTGCCGCTAAGCGCTGGAGGATTTAACTGCCCCAAATGATAAAAGTTTGCCAGTGCGCGACGTTCGCGGTTTTTCAGCGCAATGGCATCGCGCAGAGCATCTTCGCTAATCTCGTGCCCAAAACGTTCTTCTACCGTTTTTTGCAAGCGCAGTATCTCGGCTTTCCATAATGCACGCGAGGCATCGTCCTTAACGCTGTTTGGCAGTTGCATCACATGAACGGGCTTAAACTCCGCCATGTATTCATACATTTTCTTTTTGCCGTCGCAGGTGGTTTCACCGACCACCAGATCAGAAAAGTAGAAGTAGGGGCATTTATCGGTTTTGCCGAAGCCGTAGCTGCTTTTAATCAGCGGGCAGAGGTTGCGCGGCAGATCTTTCTCGGCTTCTTCAATGGTTTCATCAGAGGTGGAACATAGCGAAACCACAACCGCACCGGCTGCCATCGGGAGCTCTTGCGGCATAAAGGTGCAGTAGGTGCCAACCAGCGGAATGCCGCGCTCCTTGAGATCCATGACGGTGAGAAAGCCTTTCTGGCGAGCTTCAGAGAACTGATCGAAAATGGCGGGTAGATCGGTGACAAGTGACATGATTTTCCTTCCCCGTACCACGGGAGATAATGAAAAGAGGCCACATTATTACCATTCTTTTAGTGTGGTTTATTTGATCTCTCTCGCGGTTAGCCACTTAGTTTTTCATGGATTTCTATAAATTGCCGAGGGGGAACAAGGCCGGGAGCTGCGACAGCAAATACAAAATAAGTCCAATACAACCGCCAACCAGCGTACCGTTGACACGGATAAACTGGAGATCTTTGCCGATATTTAACTCGATTTGCCGCGACATGTCCCGTGCGTCCCAGCTTTTTACCGTGTCGCTGATATGGCGAGTCAGGAATGCGGAAAACTCAGGCGCAATGCGGTGTGCGGCTTGTTCCAGATGACCATTTAACGACGCCCGCAAGGCATCATCGGCAATTAACGTTTCGCCAAACCATTGACCAGCCCGCGCGATACGTTCTTTCACACGAGAATCTTCACTGTTGATATCCGCTTTCAGCCATTCCCGTAAATCCCCCCACAATTCACTGAGATAGCGGTTAAAAGCTTCATCTTCTTTCAGATAGCTTTTTACGGCATCGGCTCGCGCCGCCATTTCCGGATCGTTTTTCAGTTTCTCGATCAGGGCGAAGGTAGCGCGATCAAACGCATGGCGGATCTGATGCGCACGATCGCGGCTGATATCATCAAGCAAAGAATTCACCGCGTCAGAAACCAACTCCGCGCTATGTTCGCCCAGCCATTCAGTGGGCAAAATTTTGGCTTTCAGTGGATGCTCGCTCTCCAGCCAGCGAACAATTTGCTGGGCAATAAACTTGCGCGATTTATCGCGCTGGAGAAGGGCGATCAACTGTGCGATCAGCGTATCCAGCAGCACCTGATGACGATCGTTTTTAGTCATACTCTCCAGCATCAACGCACTGGTGCCAGAAAGATCGACTTTATCAATCGCCCGGTGGACCGCGCGCTTAAGCAGGCGCTGAATACGCGCATCATCGGTTAGTTCAAGAAAACCGCTCATGATCTGCAACAGATGCTGACCAACGCGGCGGGCGTTTTCTGGCTGACTAAACCAGTTGCCAATCAACAACGCCGGTTCGTGACGTCGAATCAATGCCACCAGCGATTGGGTATCGAGAAATTTTTCCTGCACGAACTGGCCGAGATTTTCGCCAATCCGGTCTTTATTACGCGGAATAATCGCCGTATGACGAGAAATGATCGGAATCGGCACGCGGCGAAACAGCGCCACCACCGCAAACCAGTCCGCCAGCGCGCCGACCATCGCCGCTTCAGCAATCGCCTTCACGCCGCTCACCCAAAAATTGGGCGGCAAAAACAGCGTAATGACAAAGGTAGCAGCGGCGATAAGCAGTAAAGAGAGCGCCAACATTTTGGCGCGTCTGAGTTCAATGAGTTTATTCATAATGTTAAGAATAGAGCCTGACGGCAGGATCGCGCAAAAATCACCGCTCCTCCGCCAGCTCGGCAGCCTGATGTTGGCGCACGCGATTAAGCAATCCGGCCAGGGTGAAAACGACGATAACGCCTGCCACAACGGCTAACAGATGAAACGGCAAGCGACCGCTGTTAAACCACAGCCAGCGGCCGATTTCGACCGAGACAGACATCACCATCAGGATCACCATATTCAGCGATGCGGAGACGGTCCCTTTCGGTAAGTTATTGGAAAACAGCGTAAAGCGGAATAAGGTCGGGAAAATCAAACCAATCCCGAAAGCATACAGACTGGTGCCCAGCACCGACCACAGCCAGACGTGCGGTGACAGCAGATTGCCGATAATCAACAGCGCGAGGCCAACCAGTTGAAGGGGTACGGCACGCCAGATAAAGCGCGGTTCGGTCGGATCTTTAACGAAACGCGCCACGATGGCATTCGCGACAATCACCGCGCCGAACACCGGAACCTGTGTCCAGGCGAACTGCGAAGTTGTTAAGCCGCCCGCGTCGTTCAGGATCACCGGCGAGACAGCCACCCAACTCATCATGGGGATATAGCTTAAAGAGATGGTTGCTGCGCCAAAGAGGAACAGCCGATTGCAAAAGACATTACGAAAATCGCGCAAGACGCTTTTGGCGCTAAATGGAACCGCGCCGCGCTTCACCGTCTCTGGCATCGCCAGCAGTAAGCCAACAAATGAGATAAAACCCATAACCGCAATGATGGCAAAAAGGACTTTCCAGTGCACAAAGTGCATCAGAGCTGCGCCGGAAAGCGGGCCAATAATCGGCGCAATCAGTACGATGGAGGTGATAATCGCCATCAACTTGATCCCTTTTGTCTGTCCGAACGCCTCCTGCACCGTGACATAACCAACGGTGGCAATAAAACAGATACTGGTGCCCTGAATTGCACGCGCGATAAGAAACTGTGTCATAGACGTTGTGAACATTGTCGCAGCGCAGGCAAGGGTAAATATTAGCGCCCCGGTAATCAGCACCGGCCTGCGGCCAACCCTGTCGGAAAGCGGCCCCAGCAGCCACTGCAATGCCATGCCTCCAGCGAGATAGAGACTGACGGCAGCCGGGGCCAGACTGACATCGGCATTAAAATCACGGACCACATTAATGATCCCTGGCTGGATCAGGTCCGTCGACAGATACGCAGCAAAGTCATACAAAATCAACGCCATCGGGAAAAACAGCGTGGCGGCATGGCGGGCAAAAAAACGTGGCATAACAAACAACTCCTTGTCCGGAGAACCCAATGGGGAAAACGAAATTCAATACCGTCGGTAATGACGAAAGGCAGGCGAGAAGGACAAATGTACTGAATTTCATGTAATCAACCACACTGCCTGCGAATACACAGACAGAGAAATACCTTCTGACTCCAGGTCAGAATGTATAACGATTACAAATAGTCATCAGCACATTACACCTCTTTAATTGATGGCTTGCATAGAAAATATACACCTTAAGTGTAATTAAAATTTGGTAATGCTGCCAACTTACTGATTTAGTGTATGATGGTGATTTTAAGGTGCTTGCGTGGCTTCCATTTCCATCAGATGTCCTTCCTGCTCCGCTACTGAAGGCGTGGTGCGTAACGGCAAAAGCACTGCCGGACATCAGCGCTATCTCTGCTCTCATTGCCGTAAAACATGGCAACTGCAGTTCACTTACACCGCCTCTCAGCCCGGTACGCACCAGAAAATCATTGATATGGCCATGAATGGCGTCGGATGTCGCGCCAGTGCACGCATTATGGGCGTTGGCCTCAACACGGTTTTACGTCACTTAAAAAACTCAGGCCGCAGTCGGTAACCTCGCGCATACAACCGGGCAGTGATGTGATTATCTGCGCTGAAATGGACGAACATTGGGGCTACGTCGGTGCTAAATCACGTCAGCGCTGGCTGTTTTACGCGTATGACAGGATACGGAGGACGGTTGTGGCCACGTCTTCGGTGAACGCACTCTGGCCACACTGGAGCGTCTTCTGAGCCTGCTGTCGGCCTTTGAGGTCGTAGTATAGATGACGGATGGCTGGCCGCTGTATGAATCACGCCTGAAGGGAAAGCTGCACGTTATCAGCAAGCGTTACACTCAGCGCATTGAGCGACATAATCTGAATCTGAGACAACATCTGGCAAGGCTGGGACGGAAGTCACTGTCGTTCTCAAAATCGGTGGAGCTGCATGACAAGGTCATCGGGTATTATCTGAACATAAAACACTATCAGTAAGTTGGAGTCATTACCCGACAGCGAGGTGTTTAGTGTGCCATGTCAGGCGAGAAATTCTATTGGATGAATCAAGTCCAACTTACTCATTGTCAATTTCATGGTTGATTATTCGAAACGTGATGCTATTTCCAACATCAACGCTATAATTGCAGAATAATTGTAGATACATTTTTGTATATACAATTAGGGATGGCAATTATGCCAATGGAGTTTGAATGGGATGAAAACAAGGCCAAAAGTAATCGGGTGAAACATGGCATCCGCTTTGAAGATGCGGTGTTATTGTTTGATGATCCACAACATTTGTCACAGCAAGAACGCATAGAAAACGGTGAGTATCGCTGGCAGACAATCGGCCTGGTTTACGGCATCGTGGTTATTCTGGTTGCGCATACCATCCGTTTCGAAAGCGGAAATGAAATTATTCGAATCATCAGTGCACGAAAAGCAGATCGTAAAGAGAGGAATCGCTATGAGCATGGTTAAACATAAACGAGGGACCTCCTCTACACTCGATGTGCAGCATGAGGCCGAACTGAAGGCGCTGACGAATAAATCCGACGAAGATATTGATTACAGTGATATCCCACCTTCCAGCGATGAGCAATGGTCTAACGCCGAACGCGGTAAGTTTTATCGGCCATTGAAAACTCAGGCTTCGGTGCGTATTGATGCTGATGTGATGGAATGGTTGAAGCGACCAGGTAAAGGCTATCAAACTCGCCTGAACGCAATTTTACGTGAAGCGATGCTGCGCGATCAGAACAAAAAATAATTCAGGCCGCCACATGGCGGCCATCATCCAAAATTACTTCCTCAACCCCGCAAACGCTGCCCGAATCTCTTCCTCCGGCAACTGAATCCCGATAAACACCATTGTGCTATGTGGTTTTTCATCGCCCCACGGGCGGTCCCAGTCGGCGCTGTAGAGGCGCTGGACGCCCTGGAACAGCAGGCGGTTAGGTTCGCCGTCAATCCACAGCATCCCTTTGTAACGCAGCAGTTTATCTGCCGATTCCAGAAGCAGGTTTTCCATCACCCGGGAAACTTCGCTGATATCTACCGGGTAATCCAGTTCCACCACAATCGACGAAATATCGTTTTGTTTATCCGCGATAAAGTGGAAACGCGGTTTGGTGCTGACGACGTTCTCTTCCAGCATAAAACCGTTGGTGTTGAACAGCAGGCCCAGGTCGATGTCGCCGTGGGTGACGGTGTAGACCGGTGCACGGGCGTTGATGCGCGCCAGGCGTTCACGCAGTTTTTCTGCTTCGCCTGCGACGTCGGTTTTGGTCAGCAGAATACGGTCGGCGTAGCCAACCTGGGACTGGGCGATGGTGAACTGGTTCATCTGCTCGTCGGCATGTACCGCATCCACCAGCGCAATCACACCGTCCAGCAGGTAACGCTGGCATAAAATCTCATGGGAGAAAAAGGTCTGAATAATCGGGCCGGGATCGGCCATGCCGGTGCATTCAATGACCAGACGGTCAAACTGAATATTGCCCTTGTCGAGATTATCCAGCAGGTCGAGTAGTGCGTCTTCCAGCTCGTTGGAGCGCGAACAGCAGATGCAGCCGTTGGTCAGCGTTTTGATCTGCGTGGCGCGGTCGCCAATTAGTTGATCATCAACGGAGACTTCGCCGAATTCGTTTTCAATCACGGCAATCTTGTAGCCGTGTTGTTCGTTAAGAATATGGCGCAGCAGGGTGGTTTTTCCCGCGCCTAAAAAACCGGTGAGTAGGGTAACTGCAATCGGGTTCATGCTCTCTCCATTAACAACAGCGCATACCGCCTTTACCATCGCCGCCGTAGCGCGCGTTCTGGCGTTCGCGGAAGAATTCTTCATAGCTCATGTACGGCTTGTCGGGATGGTTGGTCTTCATATGCTCGACGTAGTTGTCGTAGTCTGGAATGCCAATCAACATCTTTGCCGCCTGGCCGAGATATTTTTTTGCCTGTCCTAAGTTACCAAACATAGTTCACTCTGATAAGAACAAAGCCCCGCCGAAGCGGGGCTAAACACGGTTAGTGGTGCGAAGAGATCTTCACGCCGCCTTCCGGGATTGGAACGTACGGTGTTTCTTTGTCAGTACGTTTGTCGCTGTTACGCACCGCAAGCCAGGTTTTGAAACCGTAGAAGATGATGCTGTACACCACAATCAGGAACAGAATACTCAGGCCCGCGTTGGTGTAGTTGTTCACAACGATGTGGTTCATGTTGGCAATCTGCTGCGCCGTCAGGTCAGTACCGTTAGCAATCTTCTCTTTGTACTGGCTTGCCATGTAGAAGAAGCCTTCCATCTGCGGGTTGGTGCTGAACAGTTTCAGACCCAGCGCCCAGGTGGTGCAGATAAGCAGCCATACAGCCGGAACAACAGTTACCCAGATGTATTGGGTGCGCTTCATCTTAATCAGCACAACGGTGCCCAGTACCAGCGCTACGGCTGCCAGCATCTGGTTGGAGATACCGAACAGCGGCCACAGGCTCTTAACGCCGCCCAGCGGATCGACCACGCCCTGATACAGCAGGTAGCCCCACAGACCCACACAGCCCGCAGTACCGATGATACCGGCAACCAGAGAGTCGGTTTTTTTCAGGAACGGGATGAAGTTACCCAGCAGGTCTTGCAGCATAAAGCGGCCAGAACGGGTACCCGCATCCAGCGCGGTCAGGATGAACAGGGCTTCGAACAGAATACCGAAGTGATACCAGAAGCCCATGTCAGCCATCGGCAGCACTTTGTGGAACACATGAGCGATACCTACCGCCAGCGTCGGCGCACCACCTGCACGGTTCAGGACAGAAGGCTCACCAATGTCTTTCGCGGTTTGCAGGATCTGCTCTGGCGAAATCACGAAGCCCCAGGAGCTGACGGTCGCCGCCGCGTGTGCGGTAACGTCTTTCAGCTGCGCCATGATGAGCGGCGCGTTCTCGCCACCCATTTCATGCAGGTTAGGCATGGTGATGCCAAGGCCCGCAGGCGGGGTATTCATCGCGAAGTAAAGACCCGGTTCGATGATGGACGCAGCAACCAGCGCCATAATCGCCACGAAGGACTCCATCAGCATTGCGCCGTAGCCAATGAAACGCGCGTCGGTTTCGTTAGCCAGCAGTTTCGGCGTCGTACCGGAAGAGATCAGCGCGTGGAAGCCAGATACCGCACCACAGGCGATGGTGATGAACAGGAACGGGAACAGAGCGCCTTTCCACAGCGGGCCAGTACCGTCAATGTACTGGGTCATCGCAGGCATTTTCAGTTCCGGGTTCAGCACCACGATACCCAGCGCCAGGCCGACGATAACGCCGATTTTCAGGAAGGTTGCCAGATAGTCGCGCGGTGCGAGGATCAGCCACACCGGCAGCAGTGCGGAAACAAACGCATAGCCAATCAGCGCGAAGGTAATGGTGGTGTCTTTAAAGGTCAGTGCCGGACCCCAGTACGGATCGTGAGCAATCACGCCACCGAAGTAGATAGAGGCAACCAGCAGCACGATACCAATGACAGAGACTTCACCCACACGCCCCGGACGGATAAAGCGCATGTAGATACCCATAAACAGCGCAATCGGTACGGTTGAGCAAACGGTGAAGACACCCCACGGACTTTCGGCCAGGGCTTTAACCACAATCAGCGCCAGGACGGCGAGGATGATGATCATGATTAAGAAACAGCCAAACAGCGCGATAGTCCCCGGTACTGGTCCCATCTCTTCTTTGATCATCTCACCAAGAGATGCGCCATTACGGCGAGAGGAGATAAACAGCACCATAAAGTCCTGAACCGCACCGGCCAGCACGACCCCCGCCAGCAGCCACAGCGTGCCAGGCAGGTAGCCCATCTGCGCGGCGAGAACCGGACCCACCAGCGGACCAGCACCGGCGATAGCGGCGAAGTGGTGACCAAACAACACGTAACGGTTGGTCGGAACGTAGTTCAGACCGTCGTTGTTAATAACCGCAGGCGTCGCGCGCGTGGGGTCGAGTTTCATCACCTTCTGGGCGATGTACAGACTGTAGTAGCGATACGCCACCAGATACACCGATACAGAGGCGACCACGATCCACAGGGCGCTGACGTGCTCCCCCCGACGTAATGCAACTACCGCGAGGCAGAATGCACCGATGATTCCGAGAATCACCCAGGGTATGTGCTTGAATATCTTTTTAGTATCCATAGTAAAACCTGGCATGTATTGATTAATAGTTGGCCGAAGCCGTTCTAGGTTTGCGTTGCGTTTGAGGAGGTAAATTGACCGCTATCCTGTAGTGATGTTGCCAGAGTTACGCGCGCGTAAAGTAAGGTAAATAACTGAGTGGTTATTTTAGGGATGTAAGCGGTCAGTTTTGCGGTTGAGCGGCAAAGGCGTCGTTTAAGTGACGATAAATATGTGATTCATATCACATATTTATATTGTGAATAATTTATGTAAATAATGGCTTTTTAAATTCAGAGTGTGAATAAAATTACTCGGCGTAATCTCCGCGGGATATTCATAAAGTTTTTCCTTTCCAGGCCGAAAATCTTGCATCGGTCCACAGGAAAGAGAAACTATGTTAAAACGTATCAAAATTGTGACCAGCTTACTGCTGGTTTTGGCCGTTTTTGGCCTTTTACAACTGACATCAGGCGGTCTGTTCTTTAATGCCTTAAAGAATGACAAAGAAAATTTCACTGTTTTACAAACCATTCGCCAGCAGCAATCCACGCTGAATGGCAGCTGGGTCGCGTTGTTGCAGACGCGTAACACCCTCAACCGCGCGGGTATCCGCTACATGATGGATCAGAATAATATTGGTAGCGGTTCAACCGTTGCTGAGCTGATGCAGAGTGCCAGTATTTCGCTGAAACAGGCGGAAAAAAACTGGGCGGATTACGAAGCGTTGCCGCGTGACCCGCGTCAGAGCACCGCCGCAGCGGCAGAGATCAAACGTAATTACGATATTTATCACAATGCGCTGGCGGAGCTGATCCAACTATTAGGTGCAGGCAAAATCAACGAGTTCTTTGATCAGCCGACCCAGGGATATCAGGACGGTTTCGAGAAGCAGTATGTAGCTTACATGGAGCAAGACGATCGGCTCTATGATATCGCCGTCAGCGATAACAATGCCTCCTACAGCCAGGCGATGTGGATTCTGGTGGGCGTGATGATCGTCGTACTGGCGGTCATCTTCGCCGTCTGGTTCGGTATTAAAGCCTCGCTGGTAGCGCCAATGAATCGCCTGATTGACAGCATTCGTCATATTGCAGGCGGCGATCTGGTGAAACCGATTGAGGTGGATGGCTCTAATGAGATGGGGCAACTGGCAGAGAGTTTGCGCCATATGCAGGGAGAGCTGATGCGTACCGTCGGTGATGTGCGCAACGGGGCCAATGCCATCTATAGCGGTGCCAGCGAAATCGCCACCGGCAATAACGATCTCTCTTCGCGCACCGAGCAACAGGCCGCTTCGCTGGAAGAGACGGCAGCCAGCATGGAGCAACTGACCGCAACGGTGAAACAGAACGCCGAGAATGCGCGTCAGGCCAGCCATCTGGCGTTAAGTGCTTCTGAAACGGCGCAACGCGGCGGCAAAGTGGTGGATAACGTAGTACAGACCATGCGCGATATCTCCACCAGTTCGCAGAAAATCGCCGATATTATCAGCGTAATTGACGGCATTGCCTTCCAGACCAATATTCTGGCTTTGAACGCGGCGGTTGAAGCAGCGCGCGCGGGTGAGCAAGGGCGCGGTTTTGCGGTGGTCGCGGGTGAAGTGCGTAATCTGGCTCAGCGCAGCGCTCAGGCGGCTCGTGAAATTAAAAGCCTGATTGAAGACTCGGTGGGGAAAGTAGATGTTGGCTCTACGCTGGTCGAAAGCGCAGGGGAAACAATGGCGGAGATTGTCAGTGCCGTGACCCGCGTGACGGACATTATGGGCGAAATTGCTTCTGCTTCTGATGAGCAGAGCCGTGGTATCGATCAGGTTGGCTTAGCGGTTGCTGAGATGGACCGGGTAACTCAACAGAACGCTGCGCTGGTGGAAGAATCTGCCGCTGCCGCCGCCGCGCTGGAAGAGCAGGCCAGTCGCCTGACCGAAGCTGTGGCAGTGTTCCGGATTCAGCAACAGCAGCAACAGCAGCGTGAAACATCGGCTGTGGTAAAAAACGTGACGCCAGCTACGCCGCGTAAAATGGCAGTGGCAGATAGCGGGGAGAACTGGGAAACGTTTTAATCGCCATAAAAATGCCCGATAAGCAAAATGTTATCGGGCATAGGGAGTTTAATCTTTACGCGGGTCGTTGATCGGCTGACGAACCAGGAAGATGTACGCCAGTGCTCCCGCTGCGGTGACGCAACCGCAGATGATTAGTGCCAGACGGAATGAGTGGGTGGTATCAACAATAAAACCAGTAATGATCGGCGCAAAAGAGGCGCAGATGAAGCTGGCAAAGTTCTGGATACTGCCCACCGACGCCGTCATGCGAGAAGCAACTGCGACGTGGATCAAGCCCCAGCAGGATGTTCCGGCAAAGTGAATACAGAACAGTGCCATGCCAATCAGCAGAACCGCCGTCATGGATGTTGTCGCTTGCGGTACGACCAGCGTAAAGGCGGCAGAACAGAACATCCCGGCAATAATGCAGATCTTACGGCTTTTAATCGGAGCCATTCCCCCTTTGACCAGCCAGTCAGTAACGTAACCGTTGACCAGCATCCCGGCAGCCCCAAACAGGAAAGGGATAGCCGCCATCAACCCTGTGCTTTTTAAATCCAGGTTATAGGCTGTTTGCAGGTAACCAGGAAGCCAGGCCAGATACAGCCACGCAGTGTAGTTGATGCCACTGAATCCGAGCATCATTCCCCACATTGTGCGGTTACGGAACAGGCTGCGCCATTCGGCAAAACTGAGCGGATCTCGGCGGGCATTGACGCTACCTGCATTGAGATAAGCTTGTTCAACGGCAGTCAGTTCTACGTGCTCGCGGTTGCGATAGAGCATATACCAGCCAATGGCGAGAAAAATCCCCAGCACACCAATGGTAATAAACATCCCACGCCAGCCCATCACCAGCATCATCGCCGCCAGAATCGGTGGGCTTACGGCAACGCCAATGGTAGAAGCTGCGTTGAAGAAGCCCATCGGGCGTCCGCGCTCTTTGATGTTGAACCAGTCGTTAATGACTTTTACGCCACATGGGTTCATCGGCGCTTCACCAATCCCCATACCGATACGCACCAACACGAACTGCGTAAAGCTGTGCACCATGCCAGACATGGCCTGGAACAGTGACCAGAAGAACATCCCCAGTCCCAGCATCAGGCGTGGGCCTTTACGATCCAATAGTGGGCCGCAAGGAAGTTGCGCAATCCCGTAAGCGAGTGAAAACACGGAGAGCAAAGCGCCGATTTCGGTGGCACTTAATCCCAATTCTTCACGAATCGTTAAATTTGCTACCGACAGCGAACTGCGGTCGAGATAATTGATTACCGCCGCAAAAAATAATAACAACATGGCGGTGGTTTGAATGCGTTTAATTCGGGTACTGCGTTGAACTAATCCATCTGGTGGCACGGGAATATCTGCCGACGAAGATGGAGTAAATGAAGAACGCGGATCGAGGGTGATATTTTCTTTTTCCACGCCGGACTCCTGTATTTATAATTTTAATTGTTTACGTAATTGTGCATTACGCAAGGTTGACATTAACGGCAGGTTAAAGTTTTAGGACTTTACTACCGCTCACAAAAACATTTTTAGTCGACTGATTGTGAGCATAGGTAAGCGGGAATTTCCCGGTATTTATCTTTTAATAAAACCGTGCACCCGCTAATAGTTTGCTGTTTTTAATCCGTACTTAATGAGCATAACGCGTGTTCTCATTAATGGATCGAATCATTGATTGTTTAGCTGAATTCAAATGGTTACGGAGCGCAAGGGTGGCATCAAGGTCACTGCGGCAAATCAGAGCGCTGAGAATGGTCATATGCTCATCGACGGCAATGATATTGCGCTGTTTAAGATCGCTTTCGTCCCATTGATAGTGAAAATGAAAGATGACTGAGATGATCTCAAGAGATTGATCAAAAAAGATATTGTCGGCAGCTGAAAGCAGTAAGGAGTGAAAATCTCTGTCAAGTTGCGAGAACATGCGAAAGCTATTGCCGATGTTGTCACGCAGTAGCCGATGACGTTCGAGCATGGTTTTCGCCTGCAGCCAGCGGGGATCATGATCAGGCAGGTTGAGAAAGTGCTGAAGTGAATGTGTTTCGAGCATTTCGCGTAGTTCAAACAGCTGCTCGGCGTAGGATTGATCGAATTGCTTCATGCTCCACTGGCCGCGCTTTTCGCTTTGAATAAGATTATAACGGCCGAATTTTAAAAGATATTCTCTTACTACAACCGGGCTGACACCCGCGGCCCGAGCCAGTTGCAGTTCAGAAAAAGTTTCCCCAGGGCGTAACTGGCGCTGGTTTATCATCGTGAAAAAAGCCTGCTCAAACACTTTGTTTTGTTCACTCATTGAAGCGGTAGTACAGGCGAAACCGTCATCATGGTCAGGTTTACGCGCAATCACATAGTCGTTTCCAACCTGCGTTAAGACGCCGCATTCGCGTAAGTGGCTGAGAATATGACGCACTGTAGTGCGGCTGATGTTGTACATTTCCGCCAGCGCACTTTGCGATGGAAGTGGGGAAGGGATATGACCCCGCGCCATATCATCAATGACCTGGTTAATCACATTGTGGCGTAAATTTTGTGAACGACTCATATTTTCCTCCTTGTGAGTCCATTAAAACCCGATTTAAAACATTTTTATGCGTGTGTTTTCACAAAACAGATTTTCCGTTCCGCTGCCATTTTTCATTTTCATTGATATCTAAGGCAACAAAAAATGGAGAGCCGAATCATGTCTACGATGAATGTTTTAATTTGCCAGCAGCCGAAAGAATTAGTCTGGAAACAACGCGAGATACCTATTCCGGGTGACAATGAAGCATTAATAAAAATTAAGTCTGTCGGGATTTGCGGTACCGATATTCATGCCTGGGGTGGAAATCAACCATTTTTTAGTTATCCACGTGTTTTAGGCCATGAAATATGTGGGGAGATTGTTGGGCTGGGTAAAAATATTGCTGATCTTAAAAATGGTCAGCAAGTTGCTGTGATCCCTTATGTTGCCTGTCAGCAATGCCCGGCGTGTAAAAGCGGGCGTACCAATTGCTGTGAAAAAATTTCAGTCATTGGCGTGCATCAGGATGGCGGTTTTAGTGAGTATTTGAGCGTGCCGGTGGCGAACATTTTGCCCGCAGACGGTATTGACCCGCAGGCGGCCGCATTGATTGAACCTTTCGCTATTAGCGCTCATGCGGTGCGTCGCGCAGCCATTGCTCCCGGCGAGCAGGTGCTGGTGGTCGGGGCGGGGCCAATCGGTCTGGGCGCGGCGGCAATCGCTAAAGCTGATGGCGCACAGGTGGTGGTGGCGGATACCAGTCCAGCGCGCCGTGAACATGTGGCAACGCGTCTGGAGTTGCCCGTGCTGGACCCGTCAGCCGAAGATTTTGACGCGCAGCTGCGGGCGCAGTTTGGTGGTTCGCTGGCGCAGAAAGTGATCGACGCGACAGGTAATCAACATGCGATGAATAACACCGTGAATTTGATTCGTCACGGCGGCACGGTGGTATTTGTCGGCCTGTTTAAAGGTGAGTTGCAGTTCTCCGATCCGGAATTCCATAAAAAAGAAACGACGATGATGGGTAGCCGCAACGCCACGCCGGAAGATTTTGCTAAAGTCGGTCGACTGATGGCGGAAGGAAAAATCACTGCTGACATGATGTTAACCCATCGCTATCCGTTCGCCACGCTGGCAGAAACCTACGAGCGCGATGTGATTAACAATCGTGAGTTGATTAAGGGTGTAATTACTTTCTGATAAGGCGAGATTATTAAAGTTGCCATGCAGCGTCCGGGGAAGTGTTGGGCGCTGTTTTTTTTTCTGTTTCTCAATGATGTTTTGTAGGCCGGAGAAGATGTGTAGGTCGCACCTTATGCGACCTACACATCAGTCAGAAATTACCCTTCACGTTCCACAACTTTAATTTCCACCATGCCGATCCCGAGCTTACGCGGCGAGTGTCCGAGGATATTCCCTTCGTTGGTTGAGACAGGTTCCGGCGGCACAATTACCAGTGTGTCGGCATCGGTTGGGTTATCGAAATGCAGTGTGGTGGTGGTCACTTCATTGCCCAGCACAAGAGTTTGTTCTTCATTGCCTACGCGTACCGGAATAGGACGGCTGGCGTTATTGCCGTATGCTTTGGCGGTAATCACCAGGTCAAATTTCTTCGGCAGCGGATGCTTGTACTCGATTTTTACTTCATCGCCCAGCTGCGCGTTGGACCAGCGGCCCCACGACTCTGGACGGGAAATCCCACTAAACTGTTTCACCTCTTCTGGCGCACCGGCGACGTTGAAGATGAAACTGTCGGCTTTGTAGCGAATATCGTTATCAACAATTTTCAGCGTATCGACATTGCCTTTATAACGCGCCATGTCGATGACCGTATCTTTAAATGCCGTTTTGCCCTGCCATGTTGTTTTGTCAACATGCTGAACAATTTGCTGACCGCCAAGCTGCCCTTGCGAGACACACCAGTCGGTGGAGAGTGCCAGTTCCGGAGCCCAGAGTTGTGCCATCTTATAGCAACGGTCAACCCAGACGAAATTGTCGCGTGGAGCGAAATCGGCCAGCTGGAAACGCAGCGGTGCTGAGTATTCGCTTTCCGGCAGCGGTTCCACGCGTTTGTCTGAAACCCGCAACAGCAGCGGCAAACGGAAATGGCTACCCGAGAAGGCAATCATGTTTTTCTGCTGGTCGATGGTGAACTCTTTCATCTCTTTAGGGAATTTCCACAGGCGGATGATATCCGGCTTCCACGCCAATGTTTTCTCTTTGATATTGAGGAAGATTTCCGACATTGACTGCCCGGATAAACTGCTACGACCAAGTCCGAGATAGTTATCGCCACCGAGAATGTCCAGCACCGTCGCGCCGTTATCCATCGTGTTACGCTTCACTGCCAGCGTCTCTTGCTGCGGCTTGTCGCCACGAATGACAAAAAACAGGTTATTGCGATCCTGCTTATTGAGGTATTTCCACGCCGTGTTGTTCATCGCTAAATGGTCAGAAGAGACGACGATGACGGTATCTTTAAACCACGGTGACGCTTTGATTTTGTTGATAAACGCCGCGATATTCTCCTGGCTGCAACTTACCGCGCTGAATGACTGGTTCGGCTTACCGTCAAAATCATATTTTTTGCGGTTACAGGTACGCGAGATAAAACCATCCGGGTGATGGGTATCGACTGTCAGGGTAAACAGTGAGAATCGCTGACCAGAACGGGAAAGCTCTTCAAACTTTTTCCACGCTTCATCGAGAACGGTATCGTCGTAGAATCCCCAGTCGTTGCGATAGTGCGGGTCGGCCACCACGCTTTTCAGCTCTTCTGAGCCGTATAAATGGTCGAAACCGTGCGACTTCAGGAACACATCTTTACCGGCAAAACGCAGATTCGTGCCCTGCACGAAATAGTTCTGATAACCCGAGTTTTTCAGGATATCGCCCAGACAGATGTTCTGCGGGAAGAAGCTGGAAACAGAAGCGGAGGCGTTGCCTTCAAAGGGGGCAAACAGCGGTATGCCGCACTGAGAAGCCACCATGCCCGCAATCGTGTAATCCGTTCCTGGCAGCTGCTGCGTGTGGCTGAAATCCAGGCCTTCATTTTTCAACGCGCCCAGTTCAGGCGTGAGATCCGGGAAAGCTTCGTTATCAAAATAGGTTCGCTCGAGACTTTCGCCGTAGATATAAACCAGGTTGAGTTTCGGGTCAGGGATAGTTTTCGACGGCTCTTTATAATAAGCCGCAAAGTCCGGGTCGCCGTCGCGTGACTGGGATTTCACCAGTTCCGTTATCTGACGAAATGCCGGGCTGGCGTCCACCGAACCCAGCGCCAGTAAGAGCGCCAGCAGGCTGTAACCAAAATGGTGCGGATGATGACGACGACGGCGCAGGATCCAGCCCAGCGCACCGAACACCGCCGTCAGCCCCAGCACAATGCCGATACCCGGCAGGATGTATTTGCTGACGCCAGCACCGGTCAGGCTATTGGTTAAGGTATAGAGAACCGCGTCGTTAATACCATCGCCAGTAAAATAGTCGCTGGCAAACAGGGTGATATTTAAAACGACAAATAGCCCCAGCACCGTTAATGTGGCTGCAAACCACCAGGTGTTACGTCCCGCTTTCCATGCGTAAATCAGCACAGAGGCGAGAAAAAGGGCGAAAGAGAGTAGTTCTGACAACGGGCGATCCTCACTAAACCGGGCCGTTTAGCCAACGTTTAAGCTTTTTGAGAAGCACAATGTAATGGCGTCGCCATATTGCTGCAATTCTAGTGTCAAAAAAATGCGATGTTGTTAGGAATTAGTTTATAAACAGACTTTTTTGATCGCGGTCGCTTCCCGTGTAACAGGGGGAAAACCGTCCAGGAGCAGGGAAAAGGGCAGGAGAGAGCCGCGTCAGCCGGGTAACAGCTAAAACGCGGCGTTTCGCTGTTCAGGAAATGAAGTTCAGCCCCTGCTTTAACACCAGATCGCAGGCTTTGGTTTTCACCTTTTCTGCCAGCGGAGTCGTTCCGATGTTATCCAGATTGAGTTGCTGACCATCTTTGGTTTTCAGCAAACCCTGAATGCCATCCAGATAGTTGGTGTCTTCTTTTTGTTCTTCACTGTTCAGGCCCAGCTTTTCCAGCACCTGGTTCTTGATGTTTTCGGCATCGGTTACCGACGCCAGCTTTTGCTTCGCGCAGTATTGCAGAATGCCTGCGGCATTGTTCATGTTATCTGCGCTTAAGGCCTGGTTCCCGCTGCTAAGCAAGTTAGTTAATGACGCGAGCGACCAACCGCCTTCCTGTGTCGTGCTGTTTTGGTTGCCAAGTTCGCTGGCGGCGCTGGAGAGCGCATCTTTCCAGGACGCAGCATGCACCCCGGTGGAAATTAATGCGCTGGCGGCAATGGCACAGCACAGAAGATGTTTAACAGTTTTCATCATCATTACTCAAGGTGGAATTGTGTCGCAGTATACCGCCAGAAACGGGGATTAATACTCTTTACCTGTTACCCGGCTACGGTAGCTATCCCAGTTGAAGATCACCCACAAACTGTTACCCAGGCGCATACGGTCCATCACGCGTTCGCCCAGCAACTTGGTCATCTCTTCCATATTACTGTTGGTCAGCATCCCGGTTGGGCGTTTGGAAGAAGAGCGGCGATCGACGATCTGGTTGATGATCACTTTTTCGTATTTCGATTCGGTCTGCACGCCGATCTCATCGATCACCAGCAGATCAACGTTGCTCAGATCGTTAAGCAGTTGTTCTTCGCTGGTACTGCTATTCCTGAAGGTATCTTTCATCGCCGACATAATATCGGCCACGGTGATGATCAATACGGATTTACCGCGTAGCAGCAGCTCGTTGCAGATTGCCGCCGCCAGATGGTTTTTGCCGGTTCCTGGCTTACCAGAAAAGATGAAGCTGGCGATGTTGCCGTCAAACTCTTCGACATACTGGCGCGCTTTGCTTAACGCATTCATCTGCCCTTCACACTCAACGCGATAGTTCTCAAAGGAGCAGTTCTGATGCAGTGGACGAATACCGGAGCGGTTAAAGGTGCGCTGCATTTTCATCGCCCGATTTTCACGTTCGAGAGCGGCGGAGCGGATCGCCCCTTGTTCTTTCTGCCAGGCCAGTAGCTCTTCACCCGTTTTGAATGCAGGTTTGATATGGGCAGGCATCATTTTTTGCAGGCGTTGCATCAGGTCGCCAACGTTTTTCATCGTTACCCTCTGAATCCTGGTGGAATTTGGCTGTCAGGTTCGCTGACCGTATTCACATCTCGTTTCGGCAGTCCGCCGTTGCTGGCACGACCGATTTGCAGGCTGCGCGCCAGTTTTTGTTGCCACTGCACATGGTGAAAGACTTTACCTTCCGCCTGCCAGTAGGCAATGAATGAGGCCAGTTCTTCGGTGGTCACCGGCTCTCTTAGTGCCACGCCCCATAGCGCCGCCAGGCGGATAAAGTCGGCATCGGGTTGCCAGTCCGGATACATGGCGAATTTCCCCATGGGTACAGCAACGGGAGCGGCTTGCGGTTCCTGATAGAGTTGATCGTCCAGAGCGACATCGCTTCCCGGACGCGCCAGCTTTTCTTCCAGCGCCAGCAGTTCAGCCAGGCGTGCAGGCGTGACGGCATAAAACGCCGGGGCATTGTTAGCAAATACGGCAACCACACCGCCTTCAGCTTTTGCCAGAACGGTTTGGTGATCGTGTACCAGGGCGTCAATACCAACGACGTCCGGGGTCAAAACTCTGGAAGACATACTGTTTCTCAAATATGGAACGATGAACGAGAAGGGAGATAACTTTTATAGTAACACACGGAGGAGAGGAGGCTGTCTCTCATCCGTGTGCTTAAGCGAGGCAATTTTATACGCGAGGGCGCTTGCGGTACAACCATAATCCAGGAATGGAAAGACCGATGGATAACGCACCAACAATCGATGAAGCTGTAAGAAAGTTGGTTAACAGGGTAATCATCAACGGTTCGCTATAACCTAACTGGCTGATTTTTACCGCCGAAATCATTGCGGTATAAGCCGATATGCCCGGGAACATAGGGATAACGGCCGCCACGGTAAACACTTTCGGATGCGCCAGATACCAGCGCGACCATTGAATACCAATGGTGCCGACCAGCATAGAAGCCATAAAAGTTGACCACTCAATATTCAGCCCGCTGGTCATTAAGATCATTCGTGAACCATGGCCAATCGCGCCAAGCAGCGCACACCAGCGTAACGCCCGCACGGGAACGTTGAACACCATCGCAAAGCCGACCGCTGGAATGGCGGCGAGGATCATATCCTGCGCCAATGCAAACAGAAACTCGATCACACCCATCCGCGTAGCCCCCAAATCGTCAGTGCCATCACCACGCCGACGCAGGTAGCCAGCGTCAGCAGACTGGCGATCGCCCAGCGTGCCAGTCCGGTATTGATGTGGCCTTTAAACATATCGGCGACGGCATTAATCAACGGAAAGCCCGGCACCAGCAGCAGAACGCTGGCGGCCATCGCAATGGTGGGTGTATCGCTGAAAGTGGGGAGTTGCAAAAGCAATCCGGAAATGGTGGTGGCGGCGAAAGCGGTAAGGCAAAAGTTGATCTGTGGATGAAGATGACGTTGTGCCAGCAGCTGGCGGATATACATCGCGGTCGTACTGGCAAAGAAGGTGATGACGGCACCATCCCAGCCACCGTTATTGAGTTTACAGAAACAGGCGCAAGAAAGGCCAACCATTAAGGCTACCAGCCATCTTGGGTAACGTAATGGCTGAATTTGGCTAAATCGTTTCTCTACGCCTTTGTAATCCAGCAGATGATGCTCCGCAAGAATCACAATGTGCTGGACTTCAGTCACCACATGCATATTAATGCCGCGATCGTGATTTTTTCGTGTCGATGTCAGGCATTGCCCATCTTTAATAGTTGTCAGCACTATGGCGTTCGAAGAGATAGAACTTTCGACGCTGTCCATTCCCAACGCCCGACCCAGTCGTGAGGAAAGCTCATCAACCAACGCGCTTTCCGCACCATGTTGCAAAAGAAATAATCCACACTGGATACAAAGCCGCGTTACGGCTCGCTGTTGCTCAGTTTGCATAACTCGCCCTTTGTCATAGACGTGCTGCGTATTGTTCAGATAATGAGAATCCATTTGTATCATGAAGCACGGTTGTTTTGCGGTAGGTTAAGATCAAAATTGCGCTGATTAATCCTGGTTATCGGGACAAGCTCGGTGATAAAAAGCGAATTATCTCTCGCCGCAAACAAACTATCACATGAATATTATCACTATAATGAATTTATTGTTTTAGCCTTTACGGGTCAGGATAATAGATAGCTGGGCGCGTTTTTTAGTGTTAACAAGTTAAAATCATCAGATTTTATTGAATAAATATTGATTGTGTGATTCCCGCATTCTGCGGGAAGGGATATCATTTAATTATAAATTAAATGAATGTGATTTCTGTTTTTCATTAAGTATTCCTAACAACTTAATGTAGATATTTTAAATGTCTCCAGGCTATTTCACCAGGTTATCATTTGATGCTAACCTTCTGACACATGCAGTGGAGTTGTTGTGCAGCAGGAGTATGCTGATATGAAAGTGAATGCTAAGGATAATTTATTCGCTTAATCTATTAATTTGCTGGAAACATTTAAGGAATGAATATCCTGAATAAACCATCATAATTTTTAGACAGTGGATGTGGAGGAAATATGTTGCCAGGATGCTGCAAAAATGGAATTGTTATCAGTAAAATACCTGTTATGCAAGCAGGGTTAAAAGAGGTCATGAGGACTCACTTCCCTGAATATGAAATAATATCCAGCGCCTCTGCGGAGGACCTTACCTTATTACAATTACGTCGTTCCGGATTAGTCATTGCTGATTTAGCCGGTGAAAGTGAAGATCCACGTTCTGTTTGTGAACATTATTATTCTTTAATCTCACAATATCGGGAAATTCACTGGGTTTTCATGGTGTCACGCTCCTGGTATTCCCAGGCAGTAGAACTGCTCATGTGCCCTACGGCGACGTTATTGTCTGATGTTGAACCCATTGAGAATCTGGTCAAGACCGTACGTTCCGGCAATACGCACGCAGAGCGTATCAGCGCCATGCTGACTTCTCCGGCAATGACTGAAACTCATGATTTTAGCTATCGCTCCGTCATTCTCACTCTTTCAGAGCGCAAGGTACTGCGGCTATTAGGTAAAGGATGGGGCATCAACCAGATAGCTTCATTGCTTAAGAAAAGTAATAAAACTATCAGCGCCCAAAAAAACAGTGCGATGCGTCGACTGGCAATTCACAGCAACGCTGAAATGTATGCATGGATAAATAGCGCGCAGGGTGCAAGAGAACTTAACTTGCCTTCTGTTTATGGAGATGCCGCAGAATGGAACACAGCCGAATTAAGAAGAGAAATGTCGCACTCATAGAAAAATGCGTCATGAGTAGTATCGGTATTGAGAGTTTATTCAGAAAGTTTGCGGGTAACCCTTATAAGCTCCATACCTATACCAGTCAGGAGTCATTTCAGGATGCCATGTCGCGGATCTCGTTTGCGGCGGTCATTTTTTCTTTTTCTGCCATGAGAAGTGAGCGCAGAGAGGGATTATCTTGCCTGACTGAACTGGCGATTAAGTTTCCGCGTACCCGGCGTTTAGTTATTGCGGATGATGATATTGAAGCTCGGCTGATTGGTTCATTGTCGCCATCACCGCTGGACGGTGTATTAAGTAAAGCGTCAACGCTGGAGATTTTTCATCAGGAACTCTTTTTGTCATTAAATGGTGTACGTCAGGCGACCGACCGACTGAACAATCAGTGGTACATTAACCAAAGCCGGACGCTAAGCCCCACGGAGAGAGAAATATTGCGCTTTATGTCGCGTGGCTACTCAATGACACAAATTGCCGAGCAGCTTAAACGCAATATCAAAACGATCCGTGCACATAAATTTAATGTGATGTCGAAACTGGGCGTCAGTTCTGATGCAGGGTTGTTGGAGGCCGCAGATATTCTGTTATGTATGCGGCATTGCGAAGCAAGTAATGTGTTGCATCCCTATTAATCCGCATGATGCCGGGTTTACTTCCCCGGCAGTGCTTTCATTTCAGCGTACAATCGCCACATTGCTGCACATCCGGTAAGCGATAACGCTGGCAGCAAGTGCGGCGCACCAGCAGGCCATCGCGCAGTACCACGGTACGCCAGAGTGGATTATCTTCACCGTTCGTGAGCGTTTTCTCAAAAAAGAGGGCATGGCGCAGCGATTCAACCGTCGCCTCGCCGAGCAGCTGCTTCATCTCAGTGAGATACCAGTTGATCAAATAACCGGTATTACTCCAGATAAGTTTGCCGTTGATCTCTCCGGTCGCTTCTAGTGCCTGCACAACCGGAACCAGCGCCTGGCTGATTAACGTTTCCATTCGCTGCTGCGGCGAATGTGGTGTTGCGTTTTTATCTTCACACACATCGACCCAGAAACAGGCGACGCGTCCGGTTTCGTGAAACTCAGCATGGAAATGTTCCGGCGACACATCTAATGCCTTTTCCTGCGTCAGTAGCGCCAGCATTAATGGTGGCACCATCAGGCCGATATACCATTGTGCCCATAGTGAGATCAGCGGTTTGTTCTCGCGGATCATCGTTGGTTGGTTGCGATAGATATGATCGGAATAGACCGCGAGTAGAGAACTTAGCGCATTCGGTGATGACCATTGCGCCAGCGTCATGGCGTTAAGCGGAGCGGGTTCATCCAAGCGGATAAACTCGAGCAAATGTTCACGATGTTTGGCGATCGTCGCACGTACGGCTTGTGCAAGCCCAGCATCCTGCGGCTGGAGATGCGTTCGCCAGATGATATCTTCATAGAGCGGTGCGGAACGATAGGCCATAATCGGGATAGTAATCTAAATGATAATGATTGCTAATCCTAGCGATAGGTTTACCCGATAGCAAGGGATTTCTCTGGCTTGCAAATGATAAAAATTATCATATGATATTGGTTATCATTATCAATGAAAGAGATGAAACCATGTTGCAACGTACGCTGGGCAGTGGCTGGGGAGTGTTGCTGCCGGGATTGCTGATTGCAGGGCTGATGTATGCGGATTTATCGCCGGATCAGTGGCGGATTGTCATTCTGATGGGATTGATATTGACGCCGGTGATGCTGTATCACAAACAGTTACGGCATTACATTTTGCTACCATCGTGCCTGGCGCTTAGTGCTGGCATCATGCTGATGCTAATGAATTTGAATCAGGGATGAAAAATCAAGGAAGAAACAAGAAAGGAAGTAAAGATAATTGGTGCGAGGGGGGGGACTTGAACCCCCACGTCCGTAAGGACACTAACACCTGAAGCTAGCGCGTCTACCAATTCCGCCACCTTCGCACAGTCATCTTACTTTTTTGATATCGCCTCGTTTGGTGCGAGGGGGGGGACTTGAACCCCCACGTCCGTAAGAACACTAACACCTGAAGCTAGCGCGTCTACCAATTCCGCCACCTTCGCCCAGTGCGAGCAATATCAACGTGGTTTTTGGTGCGAGGGGGGGGACTTGAACCCCCACGTCCGTAAGGACACTAACACCTGAAGCTAGCGCGTCTACCAATTCCGCCACCTTCGCATACCATCAATTCTTAAAAAGAATTGCTACCACGGAGGCGCATTCTAGTGGTTTTCAGCTTTTCGTCAATAGTTAATTATCGCCGGAGGTGTAATTGCTGGAAAAATGTCCATCAGGAAACTAACGTGCAGGTTTGGTAGTTTTGTAGGTCGGATAAGGCGTTCACGCCGCATCCGACACGGTATTTGGGTGCAGATGCCAGATGCGACGCGGGCGCGTCTTATCTGGCCTACGAAGGGCTAACGTGCAGGTTTTGTAGGTCGGATAAGGCGTTCACGCCGCATCCGACACGGTATTCGGCGAGATAATTAACCTTTCTTCGCCTGGCGGGTCATAATGGCGCGATACACCTTGAAACGCCCGGTTTGCGCAATCACTTCATGGAAGCCAAATGTCTCATCCAGCACGTCCGGGTAAGGCAGGAAGGCGTTCGCTACAATTCGCAGCTCGCCGCCGCTATTAAGATGACGCACCGCGCCGCGAATCAGCGTTTGCGCCGCATCCAGGCTGGTTTGCATCCCATCGTGGAACGGCGGGTTGGAGATGATCATATCAAAACGACCTTTCACCTCGGAAAAGACGTTGCTGGCAAAGACTTCACCTTCAACACCGTTGGCCGCAAGTGTTGCGCGGCTGGCTTCTACCGCTGGCGCAGAGACATCGCACAAGGTGAGACGAATTTTCGGCGAATGGCGCGCAAAGGCAACTGAAAGCACACCCGCGCCACAGCCGACATCCAGCACTTTACCTTTCGTGTGCGGGGTTAACGTCGAGAGCAGCAACTGGCTACCGACATCCAGACCGTCGCGGCTAAACACGCCAGGCAGCGTTTTGACCGTCAGGCCATCGACGCTGTATTCGCCCCAGAATTTATCGGCATCAAATACCGGCTGTTTTTCCAGACGACCAAAATAGAGGCCACAGCGACGAGCGCTGTCGACTTTATTCAACGGCGCATAATCTGCCAGCATCTGCTCGGCGCTGCGCACGCCGCTGCGGTTCTCGCCAACGACAAAAATATCTGTCCCCACTGGCAGCAGAGAAAGTAAATTCATCAACTGGAACTGGGCTTCCGGTTTGTTCTTCGGCCAGTAGTAAATCAGCGTATCGCAATCTGCGACGTCATCCACCGTGGCGACCAGACTGAAACGGGCGTTATCCCCCATCTGGCGGCTTAATACCTGCCAGTGGTGGAATTGCTGGGTATGAGCACGGCTGGCCGCGGTATCTAAACGCGCGGGCAGGTCATCCTGTAAGTCTCCGGCAAACAGAATACGGCTTTGTTCGAAATCATCACTGTGACGCAGCAAGACTTCACTTGCCGGGGTAAATGCAGACATGGAATGCTCCTCAATTGATACTGGCGGCGATTATAGCCATATGTTGGCGCGGTATCGACGAATTTGCTATATTTGCGCCCCTGACAACAGGAGCGATTCGCTATGACATCCCGACGAGACTGGCAGTTACAGCAACTGGGCATTACCCAGTGGTCGCTGCGTCGCCCTGGCGCGTTGCAGGGGGAGATTGCCATTGCGATCCCGGCACACGTCCGTCTGGTGATGGTGGCAAACGATCTTCCCGCCCTGACCGATCCTTTAGTGAGCGATGTTCTGCGCGCATTAACCGTCAGCCCCGATCAAGTGCTGCAACTGACGCCAGAAAAAATCGCGATGCTGCCGCAAGGCAGTCGCTGCAACAGCTGGCGGTTGGGTACTGACGAACCGCTATCACTGGAAGGCGCTCAGGTGGCATCACCGGCGCTCACCGAATTACGGGCAAACCCAACGGCACGCGCCGCGTTATGGCAACAAATTTGCACATATGAACACGATTTCTTCCCTCGAAACGACTGATTTACCGGCGGCTTACCACATTGAACAACGCGCCCACGCCTTTCCGTGGAGTGAAAAAACCTTTGCCAGCAACCAGGGCGAGCGTTATCTCAACTTTCAGTTAACGCAAAACGGCAAAATGGCGGCGTTTGCGATTACGCAAGTGGTGCTGGATGAAGCTACATTGTTCAATATTGCGGTCGATCCTGACTATCAGCGTCAGGGATTGGGAAGGGTGCTGCTGGAACATCTGATCGACGAACTGGAAAAACGCGGCGTGGCGACACTATGGCTGGAAGTCCGTGCCTCAAATGCTGCCGCCATTGCCCTGTACGAAAGTTTAGGCTTTAACGAGGCGACGATTCGCCGCAATTACTACCCCACCACGGACGGTCGCGAAGACGCCATCATCATGGCGTTGCCAATCAGTATGTAAGACAAGGTGGAATAATGAAGTGGGACTGGATTTTCTTTGATGCCGATGAAACGCTGTTTACCTTTGACTCATTCACCGGCCTGCAGCGGATGTTTCTTGATTACAGCGTCACCTTTACCGCTGAAGATTTTCAGGACTATCAGGCCGTTAACAAGCCACTGTGGGTGGATTATCAAAACGGCGCGATCACTTCATTACAGCTTCAGCACGGGCGTTTCGAGAGCTGGGCCGAACGGCTGAACGTCGAGCCGGGTAAACTCAACGAAGCCTTTATTAATGCGATGGCGGAAATCTGCACGCCGCTGCCGGGCGCGGTTTCTCTGCTTAACGCCATTCGTGGCAACGCCAAAATCGGCATCATCACCAACGGCTTTAGTGCCTTGCAACAGGTGCGTCTGGAACGCACGGGCCTGCGTGATTACTTCGATTTGCTGGTGATTTCCGAAGAAGTTGGCGTTGCCAAACCGAATAAGAAAATTTTCGATTATGCGCTGGAACAGGCGGGCAATCCTGACCGTTCACGCGTGCTGATGGTTGGCGACACTGCCGAGTCCGATATTCTCGGTGGCATCAACGCCGGGCTTGCGACCTGCTGGCTGAATGCGCACAATCGCGAGCAACCAGAAGGCATCGCGCCCACCTGGACCGTTTCTTCGTTGCACGAACTGGAGCAGCTCCTGTGTAAACACTGATTGCCTCCCCCCCGTTGATGGGTAAAATAGCCGCAATTTTTCGTTTTCAACAAGCGCGGCGCGATGCCGCTTACTCAAGAAGAAAGAATTATGACGTTGTCTCCTTATTTGCAAGAGGTGGCGAAGCGCCGCACTTTTGCCATTATTTCTCACCCGGACGCCGGTAAGACTACCATCACCGAGAAGGTGCTGCTGTTCGGACAGGCCATTCAGACCGCCGGTACAGTAAAAGGCCGTGGCTCTAACCAGCACGCTAAGTCGGACTGGATGGAGATGGAAAAGCAGCGTGGGATCTCCATTACTACGTCTGTGATGCAGTTTCCGTATCACGATTGCCTGGTTAACCTGCTCGACACCCCGGGGCACGAAGACTTCTCGGAAGATACCTATCGTACCCTGACGGCGGTGGACTGCTGTCTGATGGTTATCGACGCCGCAAAAGGTGTTGAAGATCGTACCCGCAAGCTGATGGAAGTTACCCGTCTGCGCGACACGCCGATCCTCACCTTTATGAACAAACTTGACCGTGATATCCGCGACCCGATGGAACTGCTCGATGAAGTTGAGAACGAGCTGAAAATCGGCTGCGCACCGATCACCTGGCCGATCGGCTGCGGCAAGCTGTTTAAAGGCGTTTACCACCTTTATAAAGACGAAACCTATCTCTATCAGAGCGGTAAAGGCCACACCATTCAGGAAGTCCGCATTGTTAAAGGGCTGAATAACCCGGATCTCGATGCAGCGGTCGGTGAAGATCTGGCACAGCAGCTGCGTGACGAACTGGAACTGGTGAAAGGCGCGTCTAATGAGTTCGACAAAGAGCTGTTCCTTGCGGGCGAAATCACTCCGGTATTCTTCGGTACTGCGCTGGGTAACTTCGGTGTCGATCATATGCTGGATGGCCTGGTGGAGTGGGCTCCTGCGCCGATGCCGCGTCAGACTGATACCCGTACCGTAGAGGCGAGCGAAGACAAATTTACCGGCTTCGTATTTAAAATTCAGGCCAACATGGACCCGAAACACCGCGACCGCGTGGCGTTTATGCGCGTGGTATCCGGTAAATATGAAAAAGGCATGAAGCTGCGCCAGGTGCGCACTGCGAAAGATGTGGTGATCTCCGACGCGCTGACCTTTATGGCAGGTGACCGTTCGCACGTTGAAGAAGCATATCCGGGCGATATCCTCGGCCTGCACAACCACGGCACCATTCAGATTGGCGACACCTTTACCCAGGGTGAGATGATGAAGTTCACCGGTATTCCGAACTTCGCGCCAGAACTGTTCCGTCGCATCCGCCTGAAAGATCCGCTGAAGCAAAAACAGCTGCTCAAAGGGCTGGTACAGCTTTCCGAAGAGGGCGCGGTGCAGGTGTTCCGTCCAATCTCCAACAACGATCTGATCGTTGGTGCGGTTGGTGTGCTGCAGTTTGATGTGGTGGTATCGCGCCTGAAGAGCGAATACAACGTTGAAGCAGTATATGAATCAGTCAACGTTGCCACCGCCCGCTGGGTAGAATGTGCAGACGCGAAGAAATTCGAAGAGTTCAAGCGTAAGAACGAAAGCCAACTGGCGCTTGATGGCGGCGATAACCTCGCTTACATCGCTACCAGCATGGTCAACCTGCGCCTGGCGCAGGAACGTTATCCGGACGTTCAGTTCCACCAGACCCGCGAGCATTAATTCTTGCCTCCAGGGCGCGGTAGCCGCTGCGCCCTGTCAATTTCCCTTCCTTATTAGCCGCTTACGGAATGTTCTTAAAACATTCACTTTTGCTTATGTTTTCGCTGATATCCCGAGCGGTTTCAAAATTGTGATCTATATTTAACAAAGTAATGACATTTCTGACGGCGTTAAATACCGTTCAATGCGTAGATATCAGTATCTAAAGCCGTAGATTGTCATTCTACCGATATTAATAACTGATTCAGAGGCTGTAATGGTCGTTATTCATCACCCATCGCTTTTGTGATGGCGACCATTGACTTCTGTAGAGGGTGAAGTCTCTCCCTATTCAGCAATGCAACCTCGTGTTGCCAGGCTCAAATTACGAGCAAACTTACAGGAATAAATCGATGACTATGACAAGACTGAAGATTTCGAAAACTCTGCTGGCTGTAATGTTGACCTCTGCCGTCGCGACAGGCTCTGCCTACGCGGAAAACAACGCGCAGACTACCAATGAAAGCGCAGGGCAAAAAGTCGATAGCTCTATGAATAAAGTCGGTAATTTCATGGATGACAGCGCCATCACCGCGAAAGTGAAGGCGGCCCTGGTGGATCATGACAACATCAAGAGCACCGATATCTCTGTCAAAACCGATCAAAAAGTCGTGACCCTGAGCGGTTTCGTTGAAAGCCAGGCTCAGGCCGAAGAGGCAGTGAAAGTGGCGAAAGGCGTTGAAGGGGTGACCTCTGTCAGCGACAAACTGCACGTTCGCGACGCTAAAGAAGGCTCGGTGAAGGGCTACGCGGGTGACACCGCCACCACCAGTGAAATCAAAGCCAAACTGCTGGCGGACGATATCGTCCCTTCCCGTCATGTGAAAGTTGAAACCACCGATGGCGTGGTTCAGCTCTCCGGTACCGTAGATTCTCAGGCACAAAGTGACCGTGCTGAAAGTATCGCCAAAGCGGTAGATGGTGTGAAAAGCGTTAAAAATGATCTGAAAACTAAGTAATTCGTCGTAATTCGTCCTCCCGAACTTTGTCGGGAGGCGCGATGTGCACCACACTAAAAATATCGCATTGAGTGATTTTCACGCTCATATCAAGCGGTGACATTAACTATGGTAAAGGAGACGCTTATGTTTCGTTGGGGCATCATATTTCTGGTTATCGCGTTAATCGCCGCCGCACTTGGGTTTGGTGGTCTGGCCGGTACCGCTGCAGGCGCAGCTAAAATTGTCTTTGTCGTCGGGATTATTCTGTTCCTGGTGAGTTTGTTCATGGGCCGAAAACGACCCTAGATTTCAGACCATTAAGAAAATTTTATCCAAAGCCAGTCCAGCGGACTGGCTTTTGCGGTTTTAGCGAATAATAAATTGCGTTACTTTGTCATTCTTTCACAACAAAAACAGGAAGGCAGAGGTGGGGCAGCGAATACCTGTAACGCTTGGTAATATTGCGCCGTTGTCGCTAAGGCCGTTCCAGCCTGGACGAATAGCTCTGGTGTGCGAAGGCGGCGGACAGCGTGGAATTTTCACGGCTGGCGTGCTGGATGAGTTTATGCGCGCGCAGTTTAATCCTTTCGATCTTTATCTCGGCACATCTGCCGGGGCGCAGAACCTCTCGGCGTTTATCTGCAATCAGCCCGGTTACGCGCGCAAAGTCATCATGCGCTATACCACAAAACGCGAATTTTTCGATCCATTGCGCTTTGTCCGTGGAGGAAATCTTATCGATCTCGACTGGCTGGTGGAGGCCACCGCAAGCCAGATGCCGTTGCAAATGGATACCGCCGCGCGGTTGTTTGACAGCGGCAAATCGTTTTATATGTGCGCCTGTCGTCAGGATGACTACGCGCCTAATTACTTTTTACCAACCAAACAAAACTGGCTGGATGTGATTCGCGCCTCCAGTGCGATACCTGGCTTTTATCGTAGCGGAGTGTCGCTGGAAGGCATTAACTACCTGGATGGCGGGATCAGTGATGCGATTCCGGTTAAAGAGGCGGCAAGGCAGGGCGCTAAAACGTTGGTCGTCATCCGCACTGTGCCGTCACAAATGTACTACACGCCGCAGTGGTTCAAACGCATGGAACGCTGGCTGGGTGACAGTAGCCTGCAGCCGCTGGTCAATCTGGTGCAGCATCATGAAACCAGCTATCGTGACATTCAGCAATTTATTGAGAAACCACCGGGCAAGCTGCGGATATTCGAAATTTATCCACCGAAACCATTACATAGTATCGCGCTTGGCAGTCGGATTCCGGCGCTGCGTGAAGACTATAAACTTGGGCGTTTATGCGGTCGTTATTTCCTCGCCACGGTTGGCAAGCTATTAACTGAAAAAGCGCCGCTTACCCGCCATCTGGTGCCAGTGGTGACGCCGGAATCGATCGTTATTCCGCCTGCGCCAGTCGCCAACGATACGCTGGTTGCCGAAGTGAGCGATGCTCCGCAGGCGAACGACCCGACATTTAACAATGAGGATCTGGCTTGATTTGCCGTTTTATCGATACCCACTGCCATTTTGATTTCCCGCCGTTTAGTGGCGATGAAGAGGCCAGCCTGCAACGCGCGGCACAAGCGGGCGTAGGCAAGATCATTGTTCCGGCGACAGAGGCGGAAAATTTTGCCCGCGTGCAGGCGTTAGCGGAAAAATATCAACCGCTGTATGCCGCATTGGGGTTGCATCCGGGGATGTTGGAAAAACATAGCGATGTGTCTCTTGATCAGCTACAGCAGGCGCTGGAAAGGCGTCCGGCGAAGGTGGTGGCGGTGGGGGAGATCGGTCTGGATCTCTTCGGCGACGATCCGCAATTTGAGAGGCAGCAGTGGTTACTCGACGAACAGCTGAAACTGGCGAAACGCTACGATCTGCCGGTGATCCTTCATTCCCGGCGTACACACGACAAACTGGCGATGCATCTTAAACGTCACGATTTACCGTGCACTGGCGTGGTTCACGGTTTTTCCGGCAGCCTGCAACAGGCCGAGCGGTTTGTACAGCTGGGCTACAAAATAGGCGTAGGCGGTACTATCACCTATCCACGCGCCAGTAAAACCCGCGATGTCATCGCAAAATTACCGCTGGCATCGTTGTTGCTGGAAACCGACGCGCCGGATATGCCGCTCAACGGCTTTCAGGGGCAGCCTAACCGACCGGAACAGGCTGTGCGGGTGTTTGACGTGCTTTGCGAGTTGCGCCCGGAACCAGAAGATGAGATTGCCGAAGTATTGCTTAATAATACGTATGCGTTGTTTAGCGTTAGTGGGTAGTTTACCCTTCGTAGGCAGCATCCGGCAGTCGGCGCATAATGCCTGATGCGACGCTTGTCGCGTCTTATCATGCCTACAGGTTTGTGCCGAACCGTAGGCCGGATAAGGCGTTCACGCCGCATCCGGCAGTTGGCGCACAATGCCTGATGCGACGCTTGTCGCGTCTTATCATGCCTACAGGTTTGTGCCGAACCGTAGGCCGGATAAGGCGTTCACGCCGCATCCGGCAGTCGGCGCATAATGCCTGATGCGACGCTTGTCGCGTCTTATCATGCCTACAGGTTTGTGCCGAACCGTAGGCCGGATAAGGCGTTCACGCCGCATCCGGCAGTTGGCGCACAATGCCTGATGCGACGCTTGACGCGTCTTATCATGCCTACAAGTCTGTGCCGAACCGTAGGCCGGATAAGGCGTTCACGCCGCATCCGGCAGTCGGCGCATAATGCCTGATGCGACGCTTGTCGCGTCTTATCATGCCTACAAGTCTGTGCCGAACCGTAGGCCGTATCCGGCATGTCACAAATAGAGCGCCGGAAATATCAACCGGCTCACCCCGCGCACCTTTAACGCATCAGCCAACGGCTCAACGTCTTCCGGCGTGGCGCTCGCCCAGCTTTGCGCCTCGCCATACACGCCGTGGGCATGAAACGCGTTCAGGCGTACCGGAACATCGCCAAGTCCCTTGATAAACACCGCCAGTTCTTCGATGTGTTGCAAATAATCCACCTGGCCAGGGATTACCAGCAAACGCAGTTCCGCCAGCTTACCGCGCTCTGCCAGCAAACAGATGCTGCGCTTAATCTGCTGATTATCGCGTCCGGTTAATTGTTGATGACATTCGCTCCCCCACGCTTTGAGATCGAGCATTGCGCCGTCACACACCGGGAGTAATTTTTCCCAGCCGGTTTCGCTCAACATACCGTTACTGTCCACGAGGCAGGTGAGGTGGCGCAGTTGCGGATCGTTTTTGATGGCTGTAAACAGCGCCACCACAAACGGCAGCTGGGTCGTGGCTTCGCCGCCGCTTACCGTTATCCCTTCGATAAACAGCACCGCTTTGCGGATATGGCTAAGCACCTCATCCACGCTCATGGATTGCGCCATTGGCGTGGCATGTTGCGGACACATCTTCAGGCAGGTATCACACTGCTCGCAGACCACAGCGTTCCACAGCACTTTGCCGTCAACAATCTGCAACGCCTGATGCGGACACTGTGGCACGCACTCTCCGCAATCATTGCAGCGTCCCATCGTCCACGGATTGTGACAGTTTTTGCAGCGCAGATTGCAGCCCTGCAAAAACAGAGCCAGACGACTGCCTGGCCCGTCAACGCAGGAGAAGGGGATAATCTTACTGACTAAAGCGCATCTGCTGTTCATGGCTTATCACGCGCGGCTGGCGTTCCAGAATACGAGTGTTGCGTGCGGCTTCTTCGCCCAGCCAGGTGGTGTTGGTGCGTGAACCTTCGGCGCGATATTTTTCTAAATCCGACAAACGCACCATATAACCGGTAACGCGAACCAGATCGTTACCGCTGACATTGGCGGTAAATTCACGCATTCCGGCTTTAAAGGCACCGAGGCAAAGCTGTACCAGTGCCTGCGGGTTACGTTTGATGGTTTCGTCGAGGGTCAGAATGTCGCTGATGCCGGAATAATAATAAGCATGATGCGGGGCGACAGTTTGCAGATGGGTGATCGGATCTGGCTCATCGCCATACGGCAAACGCGCGCCCGGCGTGGTGCCGATATCGGAACTGATCCCCGACTGTGCGTGTAACATGGCGCGTTTTTGCCAGCCATATTTCACGGGGGTATTGGCGACAAACTCCGCCAGTTGCGCGCTGATGCGATAACCCACTTCATTTGCGGCGGCTTCTTTACCGTAGCGCGCGGCAATCCCTTCTTTCTCACACAGCAAGTTAACCGCTTCCGCCAGCCCATACATGCCAAACATTGGCACAAAACGTTCAGGGTTAATCAGCCCTTCTTTCACCAGGAAGCTATTCTCAAAGAAGTGTGATTGTTGATAGAGGAATTCACACCGCGCATCGATGATGGCGATCTGCTGCTGGCAGTAGTGCGGTAGAGTGCGCGTAAAGAAGTCATCCAGCGATTCGCTGCGCTCGGCAATGGCTTTCAGGTTAAGGCGTACCAGCGTGCTGCCACCACCCGCCAGCGGCAGTGAGTTGTAACAGCTCACAATCCCGTAGCCCCCTTTTGTGAAAATTTTATCATGCACCGGACCGTTGGCGATGTGCGGTTTGCTACATTCACAGATGTTCTTCGCCACTTCCAGCAGCAGGTCATCAGGGGTGATTTCTGGATCGTAGATAAAGGTCAGGTTCGGTGAAACCTGCTTCAACTCTGCATCTGCACGTAATATCGCACGGGTGATGGGCGAATCAGACGGGCCGATATTGGCGTGCATAAAGGCGTCTGGCAGGGTTCTGTCGAGGTAACGCCAGAAACGTTTTATTCGAATATCGATCTCGTCTTGTGTTAGAATTCTAACATACGGTTGCAACAACGCATCCAGTTGCCCCAGGTAGACCGGCATCGATGTGACCGACGGTACGTGGTGGTAAAGAATGGTCAGCAGAGAGAGTGCGTCATCAAGATCTTTCGCGCCTTCCAGCTCCAGCCATTCGGAACCGTTCGCCAGAAAACGGGCGTAATCGGGTAAGACATAGCGCGGTTTGTACGGCGCATGACCTTCAAACATATCGCAGATTACACCCTCATCCAGCGCGCGGCGGGCCTCGGCAGGCAGCTGCGGATAAGGCAGATTGTTTTCTGCTTCCAGTGCCAGAAAATGGCGCTTCTGCTCCGGGCTAAGCACTGGGCTGGTGACAATTTGCTGGCAACGTTGTTGCAGTGCATTTTCATGAGAAGTGGGCATCTTCTTTTCCTTTTATGCCGAAGGTGATGCGCCATTGTAAGAAGTTTCGTGATGTTCACTTTGATCCTGATGCGTTTGCCACCACTGACGCATTCATTTGAAAGTGAATTATTTGAACCAGATCGCATTACAGTGATGCAAACTTGTAAGTAGATTTCCTTAATTGTGATGTATATCGAAGTGTGTTGCGGAGTAGATGTTAGAATACTAACAAACTCGCAAGGTGAATTTTATTGGCGACAAGCCAGGAGAATGAAATGACTGATCTGAAAGCAAGCAGCCTGCGTGCACTGAAATTAATGGACCTGACCACCCTGAATGACGACGACACCGACGAGAAAGTAATTGCTCTGTGTCATCAGGCCAAAACCCCGGTCGGCAATACCGCCGCTATCTGTATCTATCCTCGCTTTATCCCGATTGCTCGCAAAACGCTGAAAGAGCAGGGCACCCCGGAAATCCGAATCGCTACGGTAACCAACTTCCCACACGGTAACGATGACATCGAAATCGCGCTGGCAGAAACCCGTGCGGCAATCGCCTACGGTGCAGATGAAGTTGACGTTGTGTTCCCGTACCGCGCGCTGATGGCGGGTAACGAGCAGGTTGGTTTTGACCTGGTGAAAGGCTGTAAAGAGGCTTGCGCGGCAGCGAATGTACTGCTGAAAGTGATCATCGAAACCGGCGAACTGAAAGACGAAGCGCTGATCCGTAAAGCGTCTGAAATCTCCATCAAAGCGGGTGCGGACTTCATCAAAACCTCTACCGGTAAAGTGGCTGTGAACGCGACGCCGGAAAGCGCGCGCATCATGATGGAAGTGATCCGTGATATGGGCGTAGAAAAAACCGTTGGTTTCAAACCGGCGGGCGGCGTGCGTACTGCGGAAGATGCGCAGAAATATCTCGCCATCGCAGATGAACTGTTCGGTGCTGACTGGGCTGATGCGCGTCACTACCGCTTTGGTGCTTCCAGCCTGCTGGCAAGCCTGCTGAAAGCGCTGGGCCACGGCGACGGTAAGAGCGCCAGCAGCTACTAAGTAAGATGCTTTACGCCTGATGCGCTGCGCTTATCAGGCCTACGAGACGTATCTACCCGTAGGCCGGATAAGGCGTAGACGCATCCGGCAAAAGCCGCCTCATACTCTTTTCCTCGGGAGGTTACCTTGTTTCTCGCACAAGAAATTATTCGTAAAAAACGTGATGGTCATGCGCTAAGCGATGAAGAAATTCGTTTCTTTATCAACGGTATTCGCGACAACACTATCTCCGAAGGGCAGATTGCCGCCCTCGCGATGACCATTTTCTTCCACGATATGACAATGCCTGAGCGTGTCTCGCTGACCATGGCGATGCGAGATTCAGGAACCGTTCTCGACTGGAAAAGCCTGCATCTGAATGGCCCGATTGTTGATAAACACTCCACCGGCGGCGTCGGCGATGTGACTTCGCTGATGTTGGGGCCGATGGTCGCAGCCTGCGGCGGCTATATTCCGATGATCTCTGGTCGCGGCCTCGGTCATACTGGCGGTACGCTCGACAAACTGGAATCCATCCCTGGCTTCGACATTTTCCCGGATGACAACCGTTTCCGCGAAATTATTAAAGACGTCGGCGTGGCGATTATCGGCCAGACCAGCTCACTGGCTCCGGCAGATAAACGTTTCTACGCGACCCGCGATATTACTGCAACCGTGGACTCCATCCCGCTGATCACTGCCTCGATCCTGGCGAAGAAACTGGCGGAAGGTCTGGATGCGCTGGTGATGGACGTGAAAGTGGGTAGCGGCGCGTTTATGCCGACCTACGAACTCTCTGAAGCCCTTGCCGAAGCGATTGTTGGCGTGGCTAACGGCGCTGGCGTGCGCACCACCGCGCTGCTCACCGACATGAATCAGGTACTGGCCTCCAGTGCAGGTAACGCGGTTGAAGTTCGTGAAGCGGTGCAGTTCCTGACGGGTGAATATCGTAACCCGCGTCTGTTTGATGTCACGATGGCGCTGTGCGTGGAGATGCTGATCTCCGGCAAACTGGCGAAAGATGACGCCGAAGCGCGCGCGAAATTGCAGGCGGTGCTGGACAACGGTAAAGCGGCAGAAGTCTTTGGTCGTATGGTAGCGGCACAAAAAGGCCCGACCGACTTCGTTGAGAACTACGCGAAGTATCTGCCGACAGCGATGCTGACGAAAGCAGTCTATGCTGATACCGAAGGTTTTGTCAGTGAAATGGATACCCGCGCGCTGGGGATGGCAGTGGTTGCAATGGGCGGCGGTCGTCGTCAGGCATCTGACACCATTGATTACAGCGTCGGCTTTACTGATATGGCGCGTTTGGGCGACCTGGTAGACGGTCAGCGTCCGCTGGCGATTATCCACGCGAAAGACGAAAACAGCTGGCAGGAAGCGGCGAAAGCGGTGAAAGCGGCAATTAAACTTGCCGATAAAGCACCGGAAAGCACACCAACTGTCTATCGCCGTATCAGCGAATAACGGTATACTGATCTGATCATTTAAATTTGAAGCACTGAGTACGGAGAACATATGAAACGTGCATTTATTATGGTGCTGGACTCATTCGGCATCGGCGCTACAGAAGATGCAGAACGCTTTGGTGACGTCGGGGCTGACACCCTGGGTCATATCGCAGAAGCCTGTGCCAAAGGCGAAGCTGATAACGGTCGTAAAGGCCCGCTCAATCTGCCAAATCTGACCCGTCTGGGGCTGGCGAAAGCACACGAAGGTTCTACCGGTTTCATTCCGGTGGGAATGGACGGCAACGCTGAAGTTATCGGCGCGTACGCATGGGCGCACGAAATGTCATCCGGTAAAGATACCCCGTCTGGTCACTGGGAAATCGCCGGTGTCCCGGTTCTGTTTGAGTGGGGATATTTCTCCGATCACGAAAACAGCTTCCCGCAAGAGCTGCTGGATAAACTGGTTGAACGCGCTAATCTGCCGGGTTACCTCGGTAACTGCCACTCTTCCGGTACGGTCATTCTGGATCAGCTGGGCGAAGAGCACATGAAAACCGGCAAGCCGATTTTCTATACCTCCGCTGACTCTGTGTTCCAGATTGCCTGCCACGAAGAAACCTTTGGCCTGGATAAACTCTACGAACTGTGCGAAATCGCCCGTGAAGAGCTGACCAACGGCGGCTACAACATCGGTCGTGTTATCGCTCGTCCGTTTATCGGTGACAAAGCCGGTAACTTCCAGCGTACCGGTAACCGTCACGACCTGGCTGTTGAGCCGCCAGCACCGACCGTGCTGCAGAAACTGGTTGATGAAAAACACGGTCAGGTGGTTTCTGTCGGTAAAATTGCAGACATCTACGCCAACTGCGGTATCACCAAGAAAGTGAAAGCAACTGGCCTGGACGCGCTGTTTGACGCCACCATCAAAGAGATGAAAGAAGCGGGTGATAACACCATCGTCTTCACCAACTTCGTTGACTTCGACTCTTCCTGGGGCCACCGTCGCGACGTCGCCGGTTATGCTGCGGGTCTGGAGCTGTTCGACCGCCGTCTGCCGGAGCTGATGTCTTTGCTGCGCGATGACGACATCCTGATCCTCACTGCTGACCACGGTTGTGATCCGACCTGGACCGGTACTGACCACACGCGTGAACACATTCCGGTACTGGTTTACGGCCCGAAAGTAAAACCGGGTTCACTGGGTCACCGTGAAACCTTCGCGGATATCGGCCAGACTCTGGCAAAATATTTTGGTACTTCTGATATGGAATATGGCAAAGCCATGTTCTGATGGATTTGGGCGGAGCGTTGACTCCGCCTTTGTTATGTCACAAAAAGGATAAAACAATGGCTACCCCACACATTAATGCAGAAATGGGCGATTTCGCTGACGTAGTTTTGATGCCAGGCGACCCGCTGCGTGCGAAGTATATTGCTGAAACTTTCCTTGAAGATGCCCGTGAAGTGAACAACGTTCGCGGTATGCTGGGCTTCACCGGTACTTACAAAGGCCGCAAAATTTCCGTAATGGGTCACGGTATGGGTATCCCGTCCTGCTCCATCTACACCAAAGAACTGATCACCGATTTCGGCGTGAAGAAAATTATCCGCGTGGGTTCCTGTGGCGCAGTTCTGCCGCACGTAAAACTACGCGACGTCGTTATCGGTATGGGTGCCTGCACCGATTCCAAAGTTAACCGCATCCGTTTTAAAGACCATGACTTTGCCGCTATCGCTGACTTTGACATGGTGCGTAACGCGGTAGACGCGGCTAAAGCACTGGGCGTTGATGCTCGCGTGGGTAACCTGTTCTCCGCTGACCTGTTCTACTCTCCGGACGGCGAAATGTTCGACGTGATGGAAAAATACGGCATCCTCGGCGTGGAAATGGAAGCGGCTGGTATCTACGGCGTCGCTGCAGAATTTGGCGCGAAAGCCCTGACCATCTGTACCGTGTCTGACCACATCCGCACTCACGAGCAGACCACTGCCGCTGAGCGTCAGACCACCTTCAACGACATGATCAAAATCGCACTGGAATCCGTTCTGCTGGGCGATAAAGAGTAATTGTGTTTCGCTGAAAGGCGATTGTCGTGTGAAGCCGGAGTGGGAGACTGCTCCGGCTTTTTAGTATCTATTCATCAATAGCAACTGATTTATAGATTTACTATTATTTTTCATATGGATAGAAAATAAAATCCATTCAAGTATCTATTCACGAATCTATTCATTTATGTTCAGCCGTCATCCAGGAAGGGCATATCAGCAACTCTGATGGACAACCATAAATTTCTGCCATTTTGCTTTTGATGTTTGAGCTAAGCCGTTCCGTCTTTTCGATCTGTTTTAGAGAATTAATCGAGATACCTAACATTTTACTTACTTCAGCAAGCGATAATTTATGCCTGATACGCACGGCGGCTAGCCAGGATATACCCTGGCTGAACATTAAATTGATAATCTCCCGTTCCTGGTTCTCCAGATCGATCATATTTCCTTCCTTGGATATTTTAATCAGCGAGTTACCGCACCGCCCCCGCTATCCACGTCGACAACTCCCGTAGCTCTTTTTCCTGTTCCGGGAAGTCAACCAACAGCGCTTCGCACTCTTGTTGCAGCATATCTGCGCGGTACAGGCAGCCTTGCAGTCGTCCGGCGAGGGCTTCCAGCGGCGCGGGGTTGAGGCTATCGGTAAACACCTGGGCGCGGGTGATATGGCCTTTTTCAACGTCGAAATGCAGTTCCACGCCGCCCCAGGTAAAGCGTTCATCCAGCAGATGCGAGAATGCCGGAGCCTGACCGAAGTTCCATTCCCAGCTACTCTGGCGGGCAAAGGTTTCGGCGAAGTTCGGCAAGTCTGGCGTTTTGTCCGGGGAGATGATTTCCGCTTCTACACGCTCGCCATAATGAGCGAAAAAGGCCTCGGTTATGGCCTCGCAAACCTGCTCATGGGTGATCCCCGGCAACAGCTCGGTGAGGTTGGTCACGCGGGAACGTACCGACGTAATGCCTTTCGCCGCCAGTTTCTTTTTATCCGGATTGAGATAGTTTGCCAGGCGGCTAAGGTCGGCATTGAGCAGCAAGGTGCCGTGGTGGAAGCCACGATCTTTGGTTTCGCGATAGGCCGATCCTGAGACTTTGCGGTCGCCTTCGGCGGTTTTCACCACCAGATCGTTACGCCCGGACGCTTCGGCGCTGACGCCAAGCGCGTTCAGCGCATTGAGCACAATCGACGTGGAGATGGTTTTATCGTACTCCGGCTTGCCAGCCATAAAGGTAAAGCAGGTATTGCCGAGATCGTGGAACACCGCGCCGCCACCGCTACTGCGCCGTGCCAGGCGGACGTTATCTTCTTCCATCCGCCGGGTATTACACTCTTTCCACGGGTTCTGCGCGCGACCAATCACTACCGTGTCGGCATTGCGCCAGAGAAACAGAACGCGCTGCGTGGCGGGCATCTGGCGAAAAATACACTCCTCCACCGCCAGGTTAAACCACGGGTCGTAAGAGTCAGAGATGAGCAGGCGTAATGTGGACATAACGATTTCCTTTCTTGTAGTAATGGGTCACTCTTTTTTCTCGCTTTCTTCCTCTTCCGGCACCGGTTTGCTGGCGGTTAACAGGAAGGGCGATTGCTGCCAGCGGGTGCGTTTACCCTGTAGCAGCGTGCGGGTCAGCACTACGCCGATTGCCAGTGAGAGCAGCAACATCAGGCGTAAAATGTTAGTGGTGTTATCCACCTGTTGGGCTTCGGTGGCGAGCGTATGGGTGTCGAGTGTCAGGCGCAGATAGCCGAGCGGTCCGTTTTTACCCGCAATTGGCTCGACAATCTGCTGGTTAAAATAGCCGCCTGCTTTTTTACCGTCGAGCGCCAGCCGGTCGCGCACTTCGACGCTTTCGCCTGAACGGGCGATAAGATCGCCTTGTTCGTCATACACACCCGCGTCGAGGATGCGGCTTTCATCCGTTAACTGATCGAGGATCGCCTGAATGCGTTTTTCATCTGGTGAGTCGGTACGCATCAGCGGTGCAACGTTCAGCGTTACCTGACGCGCCAGGGTGCGGGCCAGTTCTTCCAGCTGTGGATTACGTTGTCGCTGGTGGTTTTGACTAAACCATGACGCTCCCTGCATCAGCGCCACTAACAAGGCAAGACAGAACAGGACAATCACTGCCCGATGCAGCCGGAATTTCAGTTTTGTGCGAGCCATCTTCCACCCTTTGAAAATTTGAGACTTAATGTTGCCAGAAGCAATGGATACAAGGTAGCCTCATGCGTTATTTTCCCTGCTTCGAACGATTTTACAGGAGCCTTAATGCCTAACATTACCTGGTGCGACCTGCCTGAAGATGTCTCTTTATGGCCGGGTCTGCCTCTTTCATTAAGTGGTGATGAAGTGATGCCACTGGATTACCACGCAGGTCGTAGCGGCTGGCTGCTGTATGGTCGTGGGCTGGATAAACAACGCCTGACCCAATACCAGAGCAAACTGGGCGCGGCGATGGTGATTGTTGCCGCCTGGTGCGTGGAAGATTATCAGGTGATTCGTCTGGCAGGTTCACTCACCGCGCGCGCTACGCGCCTGGCCCATGAAGCGCAACTGGATGTCGCGCCGCTGGGGAAAATCCCGCACCTGCGCACGCCGGGTTTGCTGGTGATGGACATGGATTCCACCGCCATCCAGATTGAATGTATTGATGAAATTGCCAAACTGGCCGGAACGGGCGAGATGGTGGCGGAGGTAACCGAACGGGCGATGCGCGGCGAACTCGATTTTACCGCCAGCCTGCGCAGCCGCGTGGCGACGCTGAAAGGCGCTGATGCCAATATTCTGCAACAGGTGCGTGAAAATCTGCCGCTGATGCCAGGCTTAACGCAGCTGGTGCTCAAGCTGGAAACGCTGGGCTGGAAAGTGGCGATTGCCTCCGGCGGCTTTACTTTCTTTGCTGAATACCTGCGCGACAAGCTGCGCCTGACCGCCGTGGTAGCCAATGAACTGGAGATCATGGACGGTAAATTTACCGGCAATGTGATCGGCGACATCGTTGACGCGCAGTACAAAGCGAAAACTCTGACCCGCCTCGCGCAGGAGTATGAAATCCCGCTGGCGCAGACCGTGGCGATTGGCGATGGAGCCAATGACCTGCCGATGATCAAAGCGGCAGGGCTGGGGATTGCCTACCATGCCAAGCCAAAAGTGAATGAAAAGACGGAAGTCACCATCCGTCACGCTGACCTGATGGGGGTATTCTGCATCCTCTCTGGCAGCCTGAATCAGAAGTAATTGCCTGCCCGTCATCCTGCGGGCGGCACAGCATTAACGAGGTACACCGTGGCAAAAGCTCCAAAACGCGCCTTTGTTTGTAATGAATGCGGGGCCGATTATCCGCGCTGGCAGGGGCAGTGCAGTGCCTGTCATGCCTGGAACACCATCACCGAGGTGCGTCTTGCTGCGTCGCCAACGGTGGCGCGTAACGAGCGTCTCAGTGGCTATGCCGGTAGCGCCGGGGTGGCAAAAGTCCAGAAACTCTCCGACATCAGCCTTGAAGAGCTGCCGCGTTTTTCCACCGGATTTAAAGAGTTCGACCGCGTATTAGGCGGCGGCGTGGTACCGGGAAGTGCCATTCTGATTGGCGGTAACCCAGGCGCGGGGAAATCCACGCTGTTGCTGCAAACGCTGTGCAAACTGGCCCAGCAGATGAAAACGCTGTATGTCACCGGCGAAGAGTCGCTGCAACAGGTGGCAATGCGCGCTCATCGCCTTGGCCTGCCGACTGACAATCTCAATATGTTGTCGGAAACCAGCATCGAGCAGATCTGCCTGATTGCTGAAGAAGAGCAACCGAAGCTGATGGTAATTGACTCCATCCAGGTGATGCATATGGCGGATGTACAGTCATCGCCTGGTAGCGTGGCGCAGGTGCGTGAAACGGCGGCTTATTTGACACGCTTCGCCAAAACGCGCGGTGTGGCGATTGTCATGGTTGGACACGTAACCAAAGATGGCTCGCTGGCGGGCCCTAAAGTGCTGGAACACTGTATCGACTGTTCGGTGCTTTTGGATGGCGATGCCGACTCCCGTTTTCGCACCTTGCGCAGCCATAAAAACCGCTTCGGCGCGGTGAATGAGCTGGGCGTCTTCGCGATGACCGAACAGGGGCTGCGTGAAGTCAGCAACCCTTCGGCAATTTTCTTAAGTCGCGGAGATGAAGTGACCTCCGGCAGCTCCGTGATGGTGGTGTGGGAAGGAACGCGTCCGTTGCTGGTGGAGATTCAGGCGCTGGTCGATCACTCGATGATGGCGAATCCGCGCCGCGTGGCGGTAGGTCTGGAGCAAAACCGTCTGGCAATCCTGCTGGCTGTCTTGCACCGTCACGGTGGTCTGCAAATGGCCGATCAGGATGTATTTGTGAACGTGGTCGGTGGTGTGAAGGTAACCGAAACCAGTGCCGACTTAGCGTTACTGCTGGCGATGGTTTCCAGCCTGCGTGACAGACCGCTACCGCAGGATCTGGTGGTGTTTGGTGAAGTCGGGCTGGCAGGGGAGATCCGCCCGGTGCCCAGCGGTCAGGAGCGAATCTCTGAAGCGGCGAAACACGGTTTTCGCCGGGCGATTGTTCCGGCGGCTAACGTGCCGAAAAAAGCGCCGGAAGGGATGCAGATTTTTGGCGTTAAAAAACTCTCCGACGCGCTTAGCGTGTTCGACGACTTATAATGAGAGATACGGAGGGAGATATGTCGTCATTTGATTACCTGAAAACTGCCATCAAGCAACAGGGCTGCACGTTACAGCAGGTAGCTGATGCCAGCGGTATGACCAAAGGGTATTTAAGCCAGTTACTGAATGCCAAAATTAAAAGCCCCAGCGCGCAAAAGCTGGAGGCGTTGCACCGTTTTTTGGGGCTTGAATTTCCCCGGCAGAAGAAAACCATTGGTGTCGTATTCGGTAAGTTCTACCCGCTGCATACCGGACATATCTACCTTATCCAGCGCGCCTGTAGCCAGGTTGACGAGCTGCATATCATTATGGGTTTTGACGATACCCGCGACCGCGCGTTGTTTGAAGACAGCGCCATGTCGCAGCAGCCCACGGTGCCGGATCGTCTGCGCTGGTTATTGCAAACTTTTAAATATCAGAAAAATATTCGCATTCATGCTTTCAACGAAGAGGGCATGGAGCCGTATCCGCATGGCTGGGATGTGTGGAGCAACGGCATCAAAAAGTTTATGGCTGAAAAGGGGATCCAGCCGGACCTGATCTACACCTCGGAAGAAGCCGATGCGCCACAGTATATGGAACATCTGGGGATCGAGACGGTACTGGTCGATCCGAAACGTACCTTTATGAGTATCAGCGGTGCGCAGATCCGCGAAAACCCGTTCCGCTACTGGGAATATATTCCTACGGAAGTGAAGCCGTTCTTTGTGCGTACCGTGGCGATCCTTGGCGGCGAGTCGAGCGGTAAATCCACCCTGGTAAACAAACTTGCCAATATCTTCAATACCACCAGTGCGTGGGAATATGGTCGCGATTATGTCTTTTCACACCTCGGCGGTGATGAGATCGCATTGCAGTATTCCGACTACGATAAAATCGCGCTGGGCCACGCACAATACATTGATTTTGCAGTGAAATACGCCAATAAAGTGGCGTTTATTGACACTGATTTTGTCACTACCCAGGCGTTCTGCAAAAAGTACGAAGGGCGTGAGCATCCGTTCGTGCAGGCGTTGATTGATGAATACCGTTTCGATCTGGTGATCCTGCTGGAGAACAACACGCCGTGGGTGGCGGATGGTTTACGCAGCCTCGGCAGTTCGGTGGATCGCAAAGAGTTCCAGAACTTGCTGGTGGAGATGCTGGAAGAGAACAATATCGAATTCGTGCGGGTTGAAGAGGACGATTATGACAGCCGTTTCCTGCGCTGCGTGGAGCTGGTGCGGGAGATGATGGGGGAGCAGAGATAACCGCGATGAAACGGCTCAAAGGCGAGGTATAAAATAAGTTTTTTGATGAGTTGAAAACCTTTCTGGAAGAGGCTGTCGAGATTAAACAAGGTTTGAAAAAACCTGCACGGGTGACCCGCTACGAAATTGCGGATACTAAGGCTGTTGTAGGCCGGAAAAGGCGTTCACGCCGTATCCGGCATTCGGTGCTCAATGCCTGATGCGACGCTTACCGCGTCTTATCAGGCCTGGAGATTCACAACGTATTGAAATTTCTTGGTTTGTAGGCCGGATAAGGCGTTCACGCCGCATCCGGCATTTTACGCATTACTTCGCAATACGCTTGTACTTGATACGCTTCGGCTCCAGTGCGTCTGCGCCCAGCGTGCGTTTCTTGTACTCTTCGTACTCAGTAAAGTTACCTTCGAAGAACTCAACTTTACCTTCATCCTGGTAGTCCAGGATGTGCGTGGCGATACGGTCGAGGAACCAACGGTCGTGCGAGATAACCATCGCACAGCCCGGGAACTCCAGCAGGGCGTTTTCCAGCGCGCGCAGGGTTTCGATATCCAGGTCGTTGGTTGGTTCGTCGAGCAGCAGCATGTTGCCGCCAACCTGCAGCAGCTTCGCCAGATGCAGACGACCGCGCTCACCACCGGAAAGTTCACCAACGCGTTTACCCTGATCAACCCCTTTAAAGTTAAAGCGGCCAACGTAGGCGCGGCTTGGCATCTCGGTGTTGCCGATCTTCATAATATCCAGCCCGCCGGAAACTTCTTCCCAAACGGTTTTGCTGTTATCCATTGAGTCACGGAACTGATCAACCGATGCCAGTTTCACCGTTTCACCTAAAGTGATGGTGCCGCTGTCCGGCTGTTCCTGACCAGAGATCATACGGAACAGGGTCGATTTACCCGCGCCGTTCGGACCGATGATCCCGACGATTGCCCCTTTCGGGATCGAGAAGCTCAGGTCATCAATCAGCAGGCGATCACCGTAGGATTTACGCAGATTGCTGACTTCCAGCACTTTATCGCCCAGACGCGGTCCAGGTGGAATAAACAGTTCGTTGGTTTCGTTACGTTTCTGATATTCGGTGCTGTTCAGCTCTTCAAAGCGTGCCAGACGTGCTTTACCTTTCGACTGGCGGCCTTTAGTTCCCTGACGTACCCACTCCAGCTCTTTCTCGATCGACTTACGACGCGCCGCTTCTTGTGAAGCTTCCTGCGCCAGGCGCTGATCTTTCTGCTCCAGCCAGGAGGAGTAGTTGCCTTCCCACGGAATACCTTCACCGCGGTCAAGTTCGAGGATCCAGCCTGCAACGTTATCGAGGAAGTAACGGTCGTGGGTAATCGCCACCACGGTGCCCTCGAAGTCGTGCAGGAAGCGTTCCAGCCAGGCCACGGATTCGGCATCCAGGTGGTTGGTCGGTTCGTCGAGCAGCAGCATGTCTGGTTTTTCCAGCAGCAGGCGGCACAACGCTACGCGACGACGCTCACCACCGGAGAGGTTAGCGATTTTCGCGTCCCAGTCCGGCAGACGTAGCGCATCCGCCGCACGCTCCAGCTGTACGTTCAGGTTATGACCGTCGTGAGCCTGAATGATCTCTTCCAGACGGCCTTGTTCAGCGGCCAGCTTGTCAAAATCGGCATCCGGATCGGCGTACAGCGCATACACTTCATCCAGGCGTTTCAGGGCGTTAACCACTTCAGAAACCGCTTCTTCAATGGACTCACGCACGGTGTGTTCCGGGGTCAGCTGCGGTTCCTGCGGCAGGTAACCAATCTTGATGTCTGGCTGCGGACGCGCTTCACCTTCGATGTCTTTATCAATGCCCGCCATAATGCGCAGCAGGGTAGACTTACCCGCGCCGTTCAGACCCAGGACACCAATTTTTGCCCCAGGGAAGAAACTCAGAGAGATGTTTTTCAAAATATGACGTTTCGGCGGAACAACTTTGCCGACACGATGCATGGTATAAACGAATTGAGCCACGTTGGACTTCGCCTCTATGTTTATCGTGATGATGAGTTTTCAAAGGCGAAGTGTAGCCTTTTTCCCCGCCTAATCCCAGTTGGTCGATCACCTTCGCAGTAAAAGTAAAAAAGTGTCCGTAACGTGGCGTAAACGGCAATGACTGGTTAGCATAAATCTATTACGCGGCATGACGCTGCATTGATGTATTTACACTTAGAGGATGCGCTTGTGGAAAAAGCCAAACAAGTTACCTGGCGGCTGTTGGCTGCCGGTGTCTGTCTGCTGACGGTCAGCAGCGTGGCGCGAGCCGACTCACTGGATGAGCAGCGTAGCCGTTACGCGCAAATCAAGCAGGCCTGGGATAATCGACAAATGGATGTGGTCGAACAAATGATGCCTGGACTGAAGGATTATCCGCTTTATCCCTACCTGGAATACCGCCAGATCACCGATGATCTGATGAATCAACCGGCGGTGACGGTCACTAACTTTGTTCGCGCTAACCCCACGCTTCCTCCCGCTCGCACGCTGCAATCTCGTTTCGTCAATGAACTGGCGCGGCGTGAAGACTGGCGTGGCTTGTTAGCCTTTAGCCCGGAAAAGCCCGGAACTACCGAAGCGCAATGTAATTACTACTATGCGAAATGGAACACCGGGCAAAGTGAAGAAGCCTGGCAAGGGGCGAAAGAGCTGTGGCTAACCGGCAAGAGCCAGCCTAACGCCTGTGACAAGTTATTTAGCGTCTGGCGTGCGTCAGGTAAACAAGATCCGCTGGCTTATTTAGAGCGTATCCGTCTGGCGATGAAAGCGGGTAACACTGGCCTGGTAACAGTGCTGGCAGGGCAGATGCCTGCCGATTACCAGACTATCGCCTCGGCAATCATTTCACTGGCGAACAACCCTAATACGGTACTGACCTTCGCGCGTACAACCGGAGCGACCGATTTTACCCGTCAAATGGCGGCGGTGGCGTTTGCCAGTGTGGCGCGGCAGGATGCTGAAAATGCACGGCTGATGATCCCGTCGCTTGCCCAGGCGCAGCAGCTTAATGAAGATCATATTCAGGAGCTGCGCGATATCGTCGCCTGGCGTTTGATGGGCAACGATGTCACCGACGAGCAGGCGAAATGGCGCGATGACGCCATTATGCGCTCGCAATCCACGTCGTTGATTGAACGCCGTGTGCGAATGGCACTTGGCACCGGCGATCGTCGCGGCCTGAATACCTGGCTGGCGCGTCTGCCGATGGAAGCAAAAGAGAAAGATGAATGGCGTTACTGGCAGGCGGATTTATTGCTGGAACGCGGACGTGAAGCTGAAGCGAAAGAGATTTTGCATCAACTCATGCAACAGCGTGGTTTCTACCCGATGGTTGCAGCACAACGCATCGGAGAAGAGTATGAGCTGAAGATTGATAAAGCGCCGCAGAATGTTGACAGCGCCCTGACTCAGGGGCCGGAGATGGCGCGCGTGCGCGAGTTGATGTACTGGAATCTCGATAACACCGCGCGTAGCGAGTGGGCCAATCTGGTGAAGAGCAAGTCAAAAACAGAGCAGGCTCAACTGGCTCGGTATGCTTTCAATAACCAATGGTGGGATCTTAGCGTTCAGGCAACGATCGCCGGGAAGCTTTGGGATCATCTGGAAGAGCGATTCCCGCTGGCTTACAACGATCTTTTCAAACGTTACACCAGTGGGAAAGAGATCCCGCAAAGCTATGCGATGGCGATTGCCCGTCAGGAGAGCGCCTGGAATCCGAAAGTGAAATCACCGGTAGGGGCCAGCGGCCTGATGCAGATTATGCCTGGTACAGCGACCCATACGGTGAAGATGTTCTCTATTCCTGGTTATAGCAGCCCTGGGCAATTGCTGGATCCGGAAACGAATATCAACATTGGCACCAGTTACCTGCAATATGTTTATCAGCAGTTTGGCAATAACCGTATTTTCTCCTCAGCAGCTTATAACGCCGGACCTGGACGGGTGCGAACCTGGCTTGGCAACAGCGCCGGGCGTATCGACGCTGTGGCATTTGTCGAGAGTATTCCGTTCTCCGAGACGCGCGGTTATGTGAAGAACGTGCTGGCTTATGACGCTTACTACCGCTATTTCATGGGGGATAAACCGACGTTGATGAGCGCCACGGAATGGGGACGTCGTTACTGATCCGCACGTTTATGATATGCTATCGTACTCTTTAGCGAGTACAACCGGGGGAGGCATTTTGCTTCCCCCGCTAACAATGGCGACATATTATGGCCCAACAATCACCCTATTCAGCAGCGATGGCAGAACAGCGTCACCAGGAGTGGTTACGTTTTGTCGACCTGCTTAAGAATGCCTACCAAAACGATCTCCATTTACCGTTGTTAAACCTGATGCTGACGCCAGATGAGCGCGAAGCGTTGGGGACTCGCGTGCGTATTGTCGAAGAGCTGTTGCGCGGCGAAATGAGCCAGCGTGAGTTAAAAAATGAACTTGGCGCGGGCATCGCGACGATTACGCGTGGATCTAACAGCCTGAAAGCCGCGCCCGTTGAGCTGCGCCAGTGGCTGGAAGAGGTGTTGCTGAAAAGCGATTGATTTTGTAGGCCTGATAAGACGCGGCAGCGTCGCATCAGGCATCGTGCACCGAATGCCGGATGCGGCGTGAACGCCTTATCCGTCCTACAATGCCTGATACACGGCATTATGAAACGGACTCAGCGCCAGGATCACCGCCTGGTGATAGACGCTGGCGCGGGTGAGTTTCCCGGCGGTAAACACGCCGATCGCCCCTTCCTTACGACCAATCTCATCAATACCGGTATAACGCGACATCACGGGGCCGAGCGCCTCGCCTTCACGCACTTTTTCCAGAATCACCGCAGGCAACGGCAAAGTAGCCGAACGCGCCTCGCCGCGCTGGCTGACGTTTTCAATCACCACCCAACTGAAAGTGCTGTCACCATCGATGCCAGCTTCAATCGCCACCCAAAAATCAGCCTCTGGAAGTAAACGGCGGGCATTTGCTACCCGATTTCGTGCGCCAGCGCGCGTTTCCTCACTGCCAAAGGGTTGTTCCGGTACACCGCTCTCGACGGCAACGGATGCAATATGGCAGGATCCTTCGCCGAAGATCTCGTGAAATGCCTGCAGAATGGCCTGAATTTTAGCGGGATTGGTGGTCGCACAGACAACTTGGTGCATAATCAGCATTACTCAGAAAATTAACGTTACAGCAGTATACGGAAAAAAAGCATGTTACAGGTATACCTAGTCCGCCACGGTGAAACGCAGTGGAACGCCGAGCGACGTATTCAGGGCCAGTCTGACAGCCCGCTGACCGCCAAAGGTGAGCAACAGGCGATGCAGGTGGCAACCCGTGCCAAAGAGCTTGGCATTACGCATATCATCAGTAGCGATTTAGGACGCACCCGGCGTACGGCGGAAATCATCGCCCAGGCCTGCGGCTGTGACATCATCTTTGATTCTCGCCTGCGTGAATTAAACATGGGTGTGCTGGAAAAAAGACATATCGATTCTCTGACCGAAGAAGAAGAGAACTGGCGTCGGCAGCTGGTCAATGGCACCGTTGACGGGCGTATTCCTGAAGGCGAGTCAATGCAGGAGCTCAGCGATCGCGTCAATGCGGCACTGGAATCTTGCCGGGACTTACCGCAGGGAAGCCGACCGCTGCTGGTGAGTCATGGTATTGCACTGGGATGCCTGGTGAGTACGATTCTCGGATTACCAGCATGGGCAGAGCGCCGCTTACGTCTGCGTAACTGTTCTATTTCGCGCGTGGATTATCAGGAAAGCCTGTGGCTGGCGTCTGGCTGGGTTGTTGAAACCGCAGGGGACATCTCGCATCTGGACGCCCCTGCATTAGATGAGTTGCAGCGTTAACGACGGATCGGAATCAGCAGTTCACAGCGCAGATTAATTGGGCGATCTCCTGCTTTGGCATCTTCTGCCGGGTAGTATCGCTCAATATCCTGACCTTTACGGCGCGTCAGGTTAAGCATTGGCATGCATGTTCCATATACCGTCAGGATAAACTCCTGCACGCCGGTTCCCAGACCTTCATAGGTAAACATCACATATTCGCCGCCCTGCAGCATCACCGGATGCCCCGTCAGTACATAGCCATCTGCCTGATCCTGGGCTAACGCGGTGGTATAGAATACTTCTTGTTCGTCGTCTTTATCCTGACTCGGACGCGTTTCATTCAGGCCGTAGAGCACCGGCGGAATGGTCGGCGCGTTGCCGAGAAAATCGTGCCAGAACTGATAACGCATTTCATGGCGGAAATCAGAGATTTGCTCCAGCGAACAGGAGTAGCTCTGGGTAACACCAATCAGCGGCGTATCTTCCAGGGTGACAAATTTGTGCTCTGGCATAGTGAATTCACCCAGACGTAGCGGCGGGCGAATACCAAAGGCGCTCCATTCAGGAGAACGGCGGTAAAGTGCAGGAGTCTGGGCAAACTGCTTCTTGAATGCGCGGGTAAATGTCTGTTGAGAGTCGAAGCGGTATTGCAGCGCGATGTCCAGAATCGGACGCGCAGTCAGGCGTAGTGCGACCGCCGATTTCGACAAACGACGAGCACGAATATACGCGCCAATAGCATGGCCAGTGACATCTTTAAACATTCTCTGTAAGTGCCACTTGGAATAACCTGCTTTCGCCGCTACATTGTCGAGCGACAGGGGCTGATCCAGATGACCTTCCAGCCAGATTAAAAGGTCGCGAATAATGCCGGCCTGATCCATAAAATATCCTCATCCTTTCAACAACGAGCACCTGACATCAGGTAATTGGATAATAGCATTTTTTGCTGTTTTAGCATTCAGTGTTTTTTTCTTAGTAGAGTATGTTTTAGGGCTTGACGGAAATAAAAGTATTGAGATTTTGTTCTTAATCAATATGTTATTTACCGTGACGAACTAATTGCTCTTGTAATAGATAAAAATGGTAACAATATGAAATACAAGCATTTGATCCTGTCTTTAAGCCTGATAATGCTGGGGCCATTGGCTCATGCAGAGGAGATTGGTTCGGTCGACACCGTATTTAAAATGATCGGCCCGGATCACAAAATTGTTGTGGAAGCCTTTGACGATCCCGATGTGGAAAATGTCACCTGTTATGTGAGCCGGGCGAAAACCGGTGGTATTAAAGGGGGATTGGGCCTGGCAGAAGATACCTCCGATGCGGCCATTTCTTGTCAGCAAGTCGGGCCGATTGAACTGTCGGATCGTATTAAAAACGGCAAAGCTCAGGGCGAGGTAGTATTCAAAAAACGCACGTCCCTAGTCTTTAAGTCGTTACAGGTCGTGCGCTTTTATGACGCCAAACGCAACGCGCTCGCTTATCTGGCTTACTCCGACAAAGTTGTAGAAGGTTCGCCGAAAAACGCGATTAGCGCGGTTCCTGTCATGCCGTGGCGGCAATAACAGAGGCGATTTATGCAACGGGAAACGGTCTGGTTAGTGGAAGATGAGCAAGGGATAGCCGACACGCTGGTCTACATGTTGCAGCAGGAAGGTTTTGCCGTCGAGGTCTTTGAGCGAGGCTTGCCGGTGCTGGATAAAGCTCGCCAGCAGGTTCCCGACGTCATGATTCTCGATGTTGGTTTGCCTGATATCCGCGGCTTTGAATTGTGCCGCCAGTTACTGGCGCTCCATCCGGCGTTACCTGTACTGTTCCTGACGGCCCGAAGTGAAGAGGTCGATCGCCTGCTTGGGCTGGAAATTGGCGCTGACGACTATGTGGCTAAACCGTTTTCACCCCGCGAAGTGTGCGCCAGGGTGCGCACCTTACTGCGTCGGGTGAAGAAGTTCTCGACGCCGTCTCCCGTCATCCGTATTGGTCATTTTGAATTGAATGAACCCGCGGCGCAGATCAGCTGGTTTGACACGCCATTAACGCTGACGCGGTATGAGTTTTTATTGCTGAAGACGTTACTCAAGTCGCCAGGCCGCGTCTGGTCCCGCCAGCAACTGATGGATAGCGTGTGGGAAGATGCGCAGGACACCTACGATCGCACCGTCGATACCCACATTAAAACGTTGCGTGCCAAGCTGCGCACCATCAACCCCGATCTTTCACCGATTAATACTCATCGCGGCATGGGATATAGCCTGAGGGGCCTGTAATGCGTATCGGCATGCGGTTGCTGCTGGGCTATTTTTTACTGGTGGCGGTGGCGGCCTGGTTCGTACTGGCTATTTTTGTCAAAGAAGTTAAACCGGGCGTGCGAAGAGCAACGGAGGGGACGTTGATCGACACCGCAACGTTGCTGGCGGAGCTGGCGCGTCCCGATTTGCTCTCTGGGGACACAACGCATGGGCAACTGGCGCAGGCGTTTAATCAGCTACAACATCGCCCGTTTCGCGCCAATATCGGTGGCATTAACAAAGTGCGCAATGAATATCATGTCTATATGACCGATGCGCAGGGCAAAGTATTGTTCGATTCGGCAAATAAAGCCGTTGGACAGGATTATTCGCGCTGGAATGACGTCTGGCTAACGTTGCGTGGTCAGTATGGTGCGCGCAGCACGTTGCAAAATCCTGCCGATCCCGAAAGTTCGGTGATGTATGTTGCCGCACCGATTATGGACGGCTCGCGGCTTATTGGCGTTTTGAGCGTAGGCAAACCGAACGCAGCGATGGCTCCGGTCATTAAGCGCAGCGAGCGGCGAATTTTATGGGCCAGCGCCATTTTGTTGGGGATTGCACTGATGATTGGCGCAGGCATGGTTTGGTGGATCAACCGCTCCATTGCCCGGCTCACTCGCTATGCTGATTCCGTCACTGACAATAAGCCTGTTCCTCTTCCTGAACTCGGCAGTAGCGAGCTGCGTAAGCTTGCGCAGGCGCTGGAAAGTATGCGCGTGAAGCTGGAAGGGAAAAACTATATTGAGCAGTATGTTTATGCGTTAACCCATGAGCTAAAAAGCCCACTGGCGGCGATTCGTGGCGCGGCGGAAATTTTACGCGAAGGTCCGCCGCCTGAAGTAGTGGCTCGTTTTACTGACAACATTCTGACGCAAAATGCGCGTATGCAGGCATTGGTAGAAACGTTACTACGCCAGGCAAGGCTGGAGAATCGTCAGGAAGTCGTTCTGACTGCTGTTGATGTGGCGGCATTATTTCGCCGCGTCAGCGAAGCGCGCACTGTGCAGTTGGCAGAAAAAAACATCACTCTACATGTTATGCCCACTGAGGTTAATGTTGCTGCTGAACCGGCGTTACTGGAGCAGGCGCTGGGGAATTTACTGGATAACGCCATCGATTTTACCCCCGAGAGCGGTTGCATCACGCTAAGCGCCGAAGTGGAGCAGGAACACGTCACGCTTAAGGTGCTGGATACCGGTAGTGGTATTCCTGACTACGCGCTGTCACGTATTTTTGAACGGTTTTACTCTTTGCCGCGTGCAAATGGGCAAAAAAGCAGCGGTCTGGGGTTGGCGTTCGTCAGTGAGGTCGCCCGTTTGTTTAACGGCGAAGTCACGCTGCGCAACGTGCAGGAAGGTGGCGTGCTGGCCTCGCTTCGACTTCACCGTCACTTCACATAGCTTCAAATTCTTCCCACATAGCCTTCGTATCCTGCTGCCATTGCAAAGGAGAAGACTATGTTGAAATCCCCCCTGTTCTGGAAAATGACCACCTTGTTTGGTGCAGTATTGCTGTTGTTGATTCCGATAATGCTGATTCGGCAGGTGATTGTCGAACGTGCCGATTACCGTAGCGATGTGGAAGATGCGATTCGCCAAAGTACCAGCGGGCCGCAAAAACTCGTTGGGCCGCTCATCGCTATTCCTGTGACCGAGCATTATACGGTGCAGGAAGACGATAAAACCGTGGAGCGGAAACGAAGTTTTATCCATTTTTGGTTACCTGAGTCATTGATGGTTGATGGCAATCAGAACGTGGAAGAACGCAAGATAGGGATTTATACCGGTCAGGTCTGGCACAGTGATTTAACGCTAAAAGCCGATTTCGATGTTTCGCGTCTTAGCGAACTCGACGCGCCAAATATCACCTTAGGCAAGCCATTTATTGTGATTAGCGTCGGGGATGCGCGTGGTATTGGTGTGGTGAAAGCGCCTGAAGTTAACGGAACGGCACTGACCATTGAACCCGGTACCGGGTTAGAGCAAGGCGGGCAGGGCGTGCATATCCCTTTACCCGAAGGGGACTGGCGGAAGCAGAACCTGCAGCTGAATATGGCCCTGAATTTAAGCGGTACCGGCGATCTTTCTGTGGTGCCTGCCGGGCGTAATAGCGAAATGACCTTAACCAGCAACTGGCCGCATCCCAGTTTTTTAGGTGATTTTCTACCAGCCAAACGGGAAGTTAGCGAGTCAGGTTTTCAGGCGCAATGGCAAAGCAGCTGGTTTGCTAATAATCTCGGTGAGCGTTTTGCTTCAGGCAATGATACCGGCTGGGAAAACTTCCCCGCGTTTAGCGTCGCAGTGACGACGCCAGCCGATCAATACCAATTAACGGACCGGGCGACTAAGTACGCCATTCTGCTGATTGCACTGACTTTTATGGCGTTCTTTGTTTTTGAAACGCTCACCGCGCAACGTTTACACCCAATGCAATATTTGCTGGTGGGGCTTTCATTGGTGATGTTTTATTTGCTCTTGCTGGCGCTTTCTGAACATACCGGTTTTACCGTGGCATGGATAATCGCCAGTCTGATTGGGGCGTTAATGAACGGTATTTATTTGCAGGCGGTATTGAAAGGTTGGCGCAACAGCATGTTGTTTACCCTCGCGCTGTTGTTGCTGGATGGTGTGATGTGGGGACTGCTCAACTCTGCCGATAGCGCGCTGTTGTTGGGAACCAGTGTGCTGGTGGTGGCGCTGGCCGGCATGATGTTTGTGACTCGTAATATCGACTGGTATGCGTTTTCACTGCCGAAAATGAAAGCCAGTAAAGAAGTTACAATGGACGATCAATTACGTATCTGGAAATAAGGTTGAAAAATAAAAACGGCGCTAAAAAGCGCCGTTTTTTTTGACGGTGGTAAAGCCGATTAATCTTCCAGATCACCACAGAAGCGATAACCTTCACCGTGGATGGTGGCGATGATTTCCGGCGTATCCGGTGTAGATTCGAAATGTTTACGAATACGGCGGATCGTCACGTCTACAGTACGGTCGTGTGGTTTCAGCTCACGGCCGGTCATTTTCTTCAGCAGTTCAGCACGAGACTGAATTTTGCCTGGGTTTTCACAGAAGTGAAGCATGGCGCGGAACTCGCTGCGCGGCAGCTTGTACTGCTCGCCATCAGGGCCGATCAACGAACGGCTGTTGATGTCCAGTTCCCAACCATTGAACTTGTAGCTTTCAACGCTACGACGTTCTTCGCTGACAGTACCCAGATTCATGGTACGGGACAGCAGGTTGCGTGCACGAATCGTCAGTTCACGCGGGTTGAACGGTTTGGTGATGTAGTCATCTGCACCGATTTCGAGGCCGAGAATTTTATCGACTTCGTTGTCACGGCCAGTCAGGAACATCAACGCAACATTCGCCTGCTCGCGCAGTTCACGCGCTAACAGAAGACCGTTCTTACCCGGCAGATTGATATCCATGATCACCAGGTTGATGTCATATTCAGAGAGGATCTGATGCATTTCCGCGCCATCTGTCGCTTCGAAAACATCATAGCCTTCCGCTTCGAAAATACTTTTCAACGTGTTGCGTGTTACCAACTCGTCTTCAACGATAAGAATGTGCGGGGTCTGCATGTTTGCTACCTAAATTGCCAACTAAATCGAAACAGGAAGTACAAAAGTCCCTGACCTGCCTGATGCATGCTGCAAATTAACATGATCGGCGTAACATGACTAAAGTACGTAATTGCGTTCTTGATGCACTTTCCATCAACGTCAACAACATCATTAGCTTGGTCGTGGGTACTTTCCCTCAGGACCCGACAGTGTCAAAAACGGCTGTCATCCTAACCATTTTAACAGCAACATAACAGGCTAAGAGGGGCCGGACACCCAATAAAACTACGCTTCGTTGACATATATCAAGTTCAATTGTAGCACGTTAACAGTTTGATGAAATCATCGTATCTAAATGCTAGCTTTCGTCACATTATTTTAATAATCCAACTAGTTGCATCATACAACTAATAAACGTGGTGAATCCAATTGTCGAGATTTATTTTTTATAAAATTATCCTAAGTAAACAGAAGGATATGTAGCATTTTTTAACAATTCAACCGTTAGTACAGTCAGGAAATAGTTTAGCCTTTTTTAAGCTAAGTAAAGGGCTTTTTCTGCGACTTACGTTAAGAATTTGTAAATTCGCACCGCATAATAAGTTGACAGTGATCACCCTGTTCGCGGTTATTTGGTCAAGAAGAGTGGCAATATGCGTATAACGATTATTCTGGTCGCACCCGCCAGAGCAGAAAATATTGGGGCAGCGGCGCGGGCAATGAAAACGATGGGTTTTAGCGAACTGCGGATTGTCGATAGTCAAGCGCACCTGGAGCCAGCCACCCGCTGGGTCGCACATGGATCTGGTGATATTATTGATAATATTAAAGTTTTCCCGACGCTGGCTGAATCGTTACACGATGTCGATTTCACTGTCGCCACCACTGCGCGCAGTCGGGCGAAATATCATTACTACGCTACGCCAGTAGAACTGGTGCCGCTGTTAGAGGAAAAATCTTCATGGATGAGCCATGCCGCGCTGGTGTTTGGTCGCGAAGATTCCGGGCTGACTAACGAAGAGTTAGCGTTGGCTGACGTTCTTACTGGTGTGCCGATGGTGGCGGATTATCCTTCGCTCAATCTTGGGCAGGCGGTGATGGTCTATTGCTATCAATTAGCAACATTAATACAACAACCGGCGAAAAGTGACACAACGGCAGACCAACATCAACTGCAAGCTTTACGCGAACGAGCCATGGCATTGCTGACGACTCTGGCAGTGGCAGATGACATAAAACTGGTCGACTGGTTACAACAACGCCTGGGGCTTTTAGAGCAACGAGACACGGCAATGTTGCACCGTTTGCTGCATGATATTGAAAAAAATATCACCAAATAAAAAACGCCTCAGTAAGTATTTTTCAGCTTTTCATTCTGACTGCAACGGGCAATATGTCTCTGTGTGGATTAAAAAAAGAGTGTCTGATAGCAGCTTCTGAACTGGTTACCTGCCGTGAGTAAATTAAAATTTTATTGACTTAGGTCACTAAATACTTTAACCAATATAGGCATAGCGCACAGACAGATAAAAATTACAGAGTACACAACATCCATGAAACGCATTAGCACCACCATTACCACCACCATCACCATTACCACAGGTAACGGTGCGGGCTGACGCGTACAGGAAACACAGAAAAAAGCCCGCACCTGACAGTGCGGGCTTTTTTTTCGACCAAAGGTAACGAGGTAACAACCATGCGAGTGTTGAAGTTCGGCGGTACATCAGTGGCAAATGCAGAACGTTTTCTGCGTGTTGCCGATATTCTGGAAAGCAATGCCAGGCAGGGGCAGGTGGCCACCGTCCTCTCTGCCCCCGCCAAAATCACCAACCACCTGGTGGCGATGATTGAAAAAACCATTAGCGGCCAGGATGCTTTACCCAATATCAGCGATGCCGAACGTATTTTTGCCGAACTTTTGACGGGACTCGCCGCCGCCCAGCCGGGGTTCCCGCTGGCGCAATTGAAAACTTTCGTCGATCAGGAATTTGCCCAAATAAAACATGTCCTGCATGGCATTAGTTTGTTGGGGCAGTGCCCGGATAGCATCAACGCTGCGCTGATTTGCCGTGGCGAGAAAATGTCGATCGCCATTATGGCCGGCGTGTTAGAAGCGCGTGGTCACAACGTTACCGTTATCGATCCGGTCGAAAAACTGCTGGCAGTGGGGCATTACCTCGAATCTACCGTCGATATTGCTGAGTCCACCCGCCGTATTGCGGCAAGCCGCATTCCGGCTGATCACATGGTGCTGATGGCAGGTTTCACCGCCGGTAATGAAAAAGGCGAACTGGTGGTGCTTGGACGTAACGGTTCCGACTACTCTGCGGCGGTGCTGGCTGCCTGTTTACGCGCCGATTGTTGCGAGATTTGGACGGACGTTGACGGGGTCTATACCTGCGACCCGCGTCAGGTGCCCGATGCGAGGTTGTTGAAGTCGATGTCCTACCAGGAAGCGATGGAGCTTTCCTACTTCGGCGCTAAAGTTCTTCACCCCCGCACCATTACCCCCATCGCCCAGTTCCAGATCCCTTGCCTGATTAAAAATACCGGAAATCCTCAAGCACCAGGTACGCTCATTGGTGCCAGCCGTGATGAAGACGAATTACCGGTCAAGGGCATTTCCAATCTGAATAACATGGCAATGTTCAGCGTTTCCGGCCCGGGGATGAAAGGGATGGTTGGCATGGCGGCGCGCGTGTTTGCAGCGATGTCACGCGCCCGTATTTCTGTGGTGCTGATCACGCAATCATCTTCCGAATACAGTATCAGTTTCTGCGTTCCACAAAGCGACTGTGTGCGAGCTGAACGGGCAATGCAGGAAGAGTTCTACCTGGAACTGAAAGAAGGCTTACTGGAGCCGCTGGCGGTGACGGAACGGCTGGCCATTATCTCGGTGGTAGGTGATGGTATGCGTACCTTGCGTGGGATCTCGGCGAAATTCTTTGCCGCGCTGGCCCGCGCCAATATCAACATTGTCGCTATTGCTCAGGGATCTTCTGAACGCTCAATCTCTGTCGTGGTAAATAACGATGATGCGACCACTGGCGTGCGCGTTACTCATCAGATGCTGTTCAATACCGATCAGGTTATCGAAGTGTTTGTGATTGGCGTCGGTGGCGTTGGCGGTGCGCTGCTGGAGCAACTGAAGCGTCAACAAAGCTGGCTGAAGAATAAACATATCGACTTACGTGTCTGCGGTGTTGCCAACTCGAAGGCACTGCTCACCAATGTGCATGGCCTAAATCTGGAAAACTGGCAGGAAGAACTGGCGCAAGCCAAAGAGCCGTTTAATCTCGGGCGCTTAATTCGCCTCGTGAAAGAATATCATCTGCTGAACCCGGTCATTGTTGACTGCACCTCCAGCCAGGCAGTGGCGGATCAATATGCCGACTTCCTGCGCGAAGGTTTCCACGTTGTCACGCCGAACAAAAAGGCCAACACCTCGTCGATGGATTACTACCATCTGTTGCGTCATGCGGCGGAAAAATCGCGGCGGAAATTCCTCTATGACACCAACGTTGGGGCTGGATTACCGGTTATTGAAAACCTGCAAAATCTGCTCAATGCTGGTGATGAATTGATGAAGTTCTCCGGCATTCTTTCAGGATCGCTTTCTTATATCTTCGGCAAGTTAGACGAAGGCATGAGTTTCTCCGAGGCGACCACGCTGGCACGGGAAATGGGTTATACCGAACCGGATCCGCGAGATGATCTTTCTGGTATGGATGTGGCGCGTAAACTATTGATTCTCGCCCGTGAAACGGGACGTGAACTGGAGCTGGCGGATATTGAAATTGAACCTGTGCTGCCCGCAGAGTTTAACGCCGAGGGTGATGTTGCCGCTTTTATGGCGAATCTGTCACAGCTCGACGATCGCTTTGCCGCGCGCGTGGCGAAGGCCCGTGATGAAGGAAAAGTTTTGCGCTATGTTGGCAATATTGATGAAGATGGCGTCTGTCGCGTGAAGATTGCCGAAGTGGATGGTAATGATCCGCTGTTCAAAGTGAAAAATGGCGAAAACGCCCTGGCCTTCTATAGCCACTATTATCAGCCGCTGCCGTTGGTGCTGCGCGGATATGGTGCGGGCAATGACGTTACCGCTGCTGGTGTCTTTGCCGATCTGCTGCGTACCCTCTCATGGAAGTTAGGAGTCTGACATGGTTAAAGTTTATGCCCCGGCTTCCAGTGCCAATATGAGCGTCGGGTTTGATGTGCTCGGGGCGGCGGTGACACCCGTTGATGGTGCATTGCTCGGAGATGTAGTTACGGTTGAGGCGGCAGAGATATTCAGTCTCAACAACCTCGGGCGCTTTGCCGATAAGCTGCCGTCAGAACCACGGGAAAATATCGTTTATCAGTGCTGGGAGCGTTTTTGCCAGGAGCTTGGCAAGCAAATTCCAGTGGCGATGACTCTGGAAAAGAATATGCCGATCGGTTCGGGCTTAGGCTCCAGCGCCTGTTCGGTGGTCGCGGCGCTGATGGCGATGAATGAACACTGCGGCAAGCCGCTTAATGACACTCGTTTGCTGGCTTTGATGGGCGAGCTGGAAGGACGTATCTCCGGCAGCATTCATTACGACAACGTGGCACCGTGTTTTCTAGGTGGTATGCAGTTGATGATCGAAGAAAACGACATCATCAGCCAGCAAGTGCCTGGGTTTGATGAGTGGCTGTGGGTGCTGGCGTATCCGGGGATTAAAGTCTCGACGGCAGAAGCCCGGGCTATTTTACCGGCGCAGTATCGCCGCCAGGATTGCATTGCGCACGGGCGACATCTGGCAGGCTTCATTCACGCCTGCTATTCCCGTCAGCCTGAGCTTGCCGCGAAGCTGATGAAAGATGTTATCGCTGAACCCTACCGTGAACGATTACTGCCAGGCTTCCGGCAGGCGCGGCAGGCGGTCGCGGAAATCGGCGCGGTAGCGAGCGGTATCTCCGGCTCCGGCCCGACCTTGTTCGCTCTGTGTGACAAGCCGGATACCGCCCAGCGCGTTGCCGACTGGTTGGGTAAGAACTACCTGCAAAATCAGGAAGGTTTTGTTCATATTTGCCGGCTGGATACGGCGGGCGCACGAGTACTGGAAAACTAAATGAAACTCTACAATCTGAAAGATCACAACGAGCAGGTCAGCTTTGCGCAAGCCGTAACCCAGGGGTTGGGCAAAAATCAGGGGCTGTTTTTTCCGCATGACCTGCCGGAATTCAGCCTGACTGAAATTGATGAGATGCTGAAGCTGGATTTTGTCACCCGCAGTGCGAAGATCCTCTCGGCGTTTATTGGTGATGAAATCCCGCAGGAAATCCTGGAAGAGCGCGTGCGCGCGGCGTTTGCCTTCCCGGCTCCGGTCGCCAATGTTGAAAGCGATGTCGGTTGTCTGGAATTGTTCCACGGGCCAACGCTGGCATTTAAAGATTTCGGCGGTCGCTTTATGGCACAAATGCTGACCCATATTGCGGGTGATAAGCCAGTGACCATTCTGACCGCGACCTCCGGTGATACCGGAGCGGCAGTGGCTCATGCTTTCTACGGTTTGCCGAATGTGAAAGTGGTTATCCTCTATCCACGAGGCAAAATCAGTCCACTGCAAGAAAAACTGTTCTGTACATTGGGCGGCAATATCGAAACTGTTGCCATCGACGGCGATTTCGATGCCTGTCAGGCGCTGGTGAAGCAGGCGTTTGATGATGAAGAACTGAAAGTGGCGCTGGGGTTAAACTCAGCTAACTCGATTAACATCAGCCGTTTGCTGGCGCAGATTTGCTACTACTTTGAAGCTGTTGCGCAGCTGCCGCAGGAGGCGCGCAACCAGCTGGTTGTTTCGGTACCAAGCGGAAACTTCGGCGATTTGACGGCGGGTCTGCTGGCGAAGTCACTCGGTCTGCCGGTGAAACGTTTTATTGCTGCGACCAACGTGAACGATACCGTGCCACGTTTCCTGCACGACGGTCAGTGGTCCCCCAAAGCGACTCAGGCGACGTTATCCAACGCGATGGACGTGAGTCAGCCGAACAACTGGCCGCGTGTGGAAGAGTTGTTCCGCCGCAAAATCTGGCAACTGAAAGAGCTGGGTTATGCAGCCGTGGATGATGAAACCACGCAACAGACAATGCGTGAGTTAAAAGAACTGGGCTACACCTCGGAGCCGCACGCTGCCGTAGCGTATCGTGCGCTGCGTGACCAGTTGAATCCAGGCGAATATGGCTTGTTCCTCGGCACCGCGCATCCGGCGAAATTTAAAGAGAGCGTGGAAGCGATTCTCGGTGAAACGTTGGATCTGCCAAAAGAGCTGGCAGAACGTGCTGATTTACCCTTGCTTTCACATAATCTGCCCGCCGATTTTGCTGCGTTGCGTAAATTGATGATGAATCATCAGTAACATCTATTCATTATCTCAATCAGGCCGGGTTTGCTTTTATGCAGCCCGGCTTTTTTGTGAAGAAAATATGGAGAGAAACGACAGGGAAAAAGGAGAAATTCTCAATAAATGCGGTAACTTAGAGATTAGGATTGCGGAGAATAACAACCGCCGTTCTCATCGCGTAATCTCCGGATATCGACCCATAACGGGCAATGATAAAAGGAGTAACCTGTGAAAAAGATGCAATCTATCGTACTCGCACTTTCCCTGGTTCTGGTCGCTCCCATGGCAGCGCAGGCTGCGGAAATTACGTTAGTCCCGTCAGTAAAATTACAGATAGGCGATCGTGATAATCGCGGTTATTACTGGGATGGCGGTCACTGGCGCGACTACGGCTGGTGGAAACAACATTATGAATGGCGAGGCAATCGCTGGCACCCACACGGACCGCCGCCACCGCCGCGTCACCATAAGAAAGCTCATCATGATCATCACGGCGGTCATGGTCCAGGCAAACATCACCGCTAAATGACAAATGCCGGGTAACAATCCGGCATTCAGCGCCTGATGCGACGCTGGCGCGTCTTATCAGGCCTACGTGAATTCTGCAATATATTGAATCTGCATGCTTTTGTAGGCCGGATAAGGCGTTCACGCCGCATCCGGCATTGACTGCAAACTTAATGCTGCTCGTAGCGTTTAAACACCAGTTCGCCATTGCTGGAGGAAGCTTCATCAAAGAAGTAACCTTCGCTATTAAAACCAGTCAGTTGCTCTGGTTTGGTCAGCCGATTTTCAATAATAAAACGACTCATCAGACCGCGTGCTTTCTTAGCGTAGAAGCTGATTATCTTAAATTTGCCGTTCTTCTCATCGAGGAACACCGGCTTGATAATCTCGGCATTCAATTTCTTCGGCTTCACCGATTTAAAATACTCATCTGACGCCAGATTAATCACCACATTATCGCCTTGTGCTGCGAGCGCCTCGTTCAGCTTGTTGGTGATGATATCTCCCCAGAATTGATACAGATCTTTCCCTCGGGCATTCTCAAGACGGATCCCCATTTCCAGACGATAAGGCTGCATTAAATCGAGCGGGCGCAGTACGCCATACAAGCCGGAAAGCATTCGCAAATGCTGTTGGGCAAAATCGAAATCGTCTTCGCTGAAGGTTTCGGCCTGCAAGCCGGTGTAGACATCACCTTTAAACGCCAGAATCGCCTGGCGGGCATTCTCCGGCGTGAAATCTGGCTGCCAGTCATGAAAGCGAGCGGCGTTGATACCCGCCAGTTTGTCGCTGATGCGCATCAGCGTGCTAATCTGCGGAGGCGTCAGTTTCCGCGCTTCATGGATCAACTGCTGGGAATTGTCTAACAGCTCCGGCAGCGTATAGCGCGTGGTGGTCAACGGGCTTTGGTAATCAAGCGTTTTCGCAGGTGAAATAAGAATCAGCATATCCAGTCCTTGCAGGAAATTTATGCCGACTTTAGCAAAAAAAGAGAATGAGTTGATCGATAGTTGTGATTACTCCTGCGAAACATCATCCCACGCGTCCGGAGAAAGCTGGCGGCCGATATCCGGATAACGCAACGGATCAAACACCGGGCGCACGCCGAGTTTACGCTGGCGTAGATAATCACTGGCAATGGTATGAACCACAGGCGAGAGCAGTAAAATGGCGGTCAAATTGGTAATAGCCATGCAGGCCATTATGATATCTGCCAGTTGCCACATCAGCGGAAGACTTAGCAAGGTGCCGCCGATGACCGTTGCGAAGGTGCAGATCCGCAAACACCAGATCGCTTTAGGGTTGTTCAGGCGTAAAAAGAAGAGATTGTTTTCGGCGTAAATGTAGTTGGCAACGATGGAGCTGAAGGCAAACAGAATAACCACGAGGGTAACAAACTCAGCACCCCAGGAACCCATTAGCACCCGCATCGCCTTCTGGATAAGCTGAATACCTTCCAGCGGCATGTAGGTTGTGCCGTTACCCGCCAGTAATATCAGCATGGCGCTTGCCGTACAGATGACCAGGGTGTCGATAAAAATGCCAATCATCTGGACAATCCCTTGCGCTGCCGGATGCGGAGGCCAGGACGCCGCTGCCGCTGCCGCGTTTGGCGTCGACCCCATTCCCGCCTCATTGGAAAACATACTGCGCTGAAAACCGTTAGTAATCGCCTGGCTTAAGGTATATCCCGCCGCGCCGCCTGCCGCTTCCTGCCAGCCAAAAGCACTCTCAAAAATAGACCAAATGACGTGGGGAAGTTGCCCGATATTCATTACGCAAATCACCAGGCTGGTCAGTACCCAGATTATCGCCATCAACGGGACAAACCCCTGCATGAGCCGGGCGACGCCATGAAGACCGCGAGTGATCGCCAGCAGAGCAAAGACAGCGAGAATAATACCTGTCACCAGCGGGGGAAAATCAAAAGAAAAACTCAGGGCTCGCGCAACGGCGTTCGCCTGAATTCCGCTGAAAATTATGCCGTAGGCGATGAGCAAAAAGACGGCGAACAGAACGCCCATCCAGCGCATCCCCAGCCCGCGCGCCATATACCATGCCGGTCCGCCACGAAACTGCCCATTGGCATCACGTTCTTTATAAAGCTGTGCGAGGGAACATTCGGCAAACGAGGTCGCCATGCCGATAAACGCGGCAACCCACATCCAGAAGACGGCTCCAGGTCCACCGGCGGTAATTGCCAGCGCAACGCCGGCCAGGTTGCCGCTACCCACGCGCGCCGCAAGACTGGTACACAATGACTGAAATGAGGTTAAACCGCCTGGCTGTGGATGAATGCTATTTTTAAGACTTTTGCCAAACTGGCGGATGTAGCGAAACTGCACAAATCCGGTGCGAAAAGTGAACCAACAACCTGCGCCGAAGAGCAGGTAAATCATTACCGATCCCCAAAGGACGCTGTTAATAAAGGAGAAAAAATCTGGCATGCATATCCCTCTTATTGCCGGTCGCGATGACTTTCCTGTGTAAACGTTACCAATTGTTTAAGAAGTATATACGCTACGAGGTACTTGATAACTTCTGCGTAGCATACATGAGGTTTTGTATAAAAATGGCGGGCGATATCAACGCAGTGTCAGAAATCCGAAACAGTCTCGCCTGGCGATAACCGTCTTGTCGGCGGTTGCGCTGACGTTGCGTCGTGATATCATCAGGGCAGACCGGTTACATCCCCCTAACAAGCTGTTTAAAGAGAAATACTATCATGACGGACAAATTGACCTCCCTTCGTCAGTACACCACCGTAGTGGCCGACACTGGGGACATCGCGGCAATGAAGCTGTATCAACCGCAGGATGCCACAACCAACCCTTCTCTCATTCTTAACGCAGCGCAGATTCCGGAATACCGTAAGTTGATTGATGATGCTGTCGCCTGGGCGAAACAGCAGAGCAACGATCGCGCGCAGCAGATCGTGGACGCGACCGACAAACTGGCAGTAAATATTGGTCTGGAAATCCTGAAACTGGTTCCGGGCCGTATCTCAACTGAAGTTGATGCGCGTCTTTCCTATGACACCGAAGCGTCAATTGCGAAAGCAAAACGCCTGATCAAACTCTACAACGATGCTGGTATTAGCAACGATCGTATTCTGATCAAACTGGCTTCTACCTGGCAGGGTATCCGTGCTGCAGAACAGCTGGAAAAAGAAGGCATCAACTGTAACCTGACCCTGCTGTTCTCCTTCGCTCAGGCTCGTGCTTGTGCGGAAGCGGGCGTGTTCCTGATCTCGCCGTTTGTTGGCCGTATTCTTGACTGGTACAAAGCGAATACCGATAAGAAAGAGTACGCTCCGGCAGAAGATCCGGGCGTGGTTTCTGTATCTGAAATCTACCAGTACTACAAAGAGCACGGTTATGAAACCGTGGTTATGGGCGCAAGCTTCCGTAACATCGGCGAAATTCTGGAACTGGCAGGCTGCGACCGTCTTACCATCGCACCTACACTGCTGAAAGAGCTGGCTGAGAGCGAAGGGGCTATCGAACGTAAACTGTCTTACACCGGCGAAGTGAAAGCGCGTCCGGCGCGTATCACTGAGTCCGAGTTCCTGTGGCAGCACAACCAGGATCCAATGGCAGTAGATAAACTGGCGGAAGGTATCCGTAAGTTTGCTATTGACCAGGAAAAACTGGAAAAAATGATCGGCGATCTGCTGTAATCATTCTTAGCGTGACCGGGAAGTCGGTCACGCTACCTCTTCTGAAGCCTGTCTGTCACTCCCTTCGCAGTGTATCATTCTGTTTAACGAGACTGTTTAAACGGAAAAATCTTGATGAATACTTTACGTATTGGCTTAGTTTCCATCTCTGATCGCGCATCCAGCGGCGTTTATCAGGATAAAGGCATCCCTGCGCTGGAAGAATGGCTGACATCGGCGCTAACCACGCCGTTTGAACTGGAAACCCGCTTAATCCCCGATGAGCAGGCGATCATCGAGCAAACGTTGTGTGAGCTAGTGGATGAAATGAGTTGCCATCTGGTGCTCACCACGGGCGGAACTGGCCCGGCGCGTCGTGACGTAACGCCCGATGCGACGCTGGCAGTAGCGGACCGCGAGATGCCTGGCTTTGGTGAACAGATGCGCCAGATAAGCCTGCATTTTGTACCAACTGCGATCCTTTCGCGTCAGGTTGGTGTGATTCGCAAACAGGCGCTGATCCTTAACTTACCCGGTCAGCCGAAGTCTATTAAAGAGACGCTGGAAGGTGTGAAGGACGCTGCGGGTAACGTTGTGGTACACGGTATTTTTGCCAGCGTACCGTACTGCATTCAGTTGCTGGAAGGGCCATACGTTGAAACGGCACCAGAAGTGGTTGCTGCATTCAGACCGAAGAGTGCAAGACGCGACGTTAGCGAATAAAAAAATCCCCCCGAGCGGGGGGATCTCAAAACAATTAGTGGGATTCACCAATCGGCAGAACGGTGCGACCAAACTGCTCGTTCAGTACTTCACCCATCGCCAGATAGATTGCACTGGCACCACAGATCAGACCAATCCAGCCGGCAAAGTGGATGATTGCGGCGTTACCGGCAATGTTACCGATCGCCAGCAGGGCAAACAGCACAGTCAGGCTAAAGAAAACGAATTGCAGAACGCGTGCGCCTTTCAGCGTGCCGAAGAACATAAACAGCGTAAATACGCCCCACAGACCCAGGTAGACACCAAGGAACTGTGCATTTGGCGCATCGGTCAGACCCAGTTTCGGCATCAGCAGAATCGCAACCAACGTCAGCCAGAAAGAACCGTAAGAGGTGAATGCGGTTAAACCGAAAGTGTTGCCTTTTTTGTACTCCAGCAGACCGGCAAAAATTTGCGCGATGCCGCCGTAGAAAATGCCCATGGCAAGAATAATACCGTCCAGAGCGAAATAACCCACGTTGTGCAGGTTAAGCAGAATGGTGGTCATGCCGAAGCCCATCAGGCCCAGCGGTGCCGGATTAGCCAACTTAGTGTTGCCCATAATTCCTCAAAAATCATCATCGAATGAATGGTGAAATAATTTCCCTGAATAACAGTAGTGTTTTCAGGGCGCGGCATAATAATCAGCCAGTGGGGCAGTGTCTACGATCTTTTGAGGGGAAAATGAAAATTTTCCCCGGTTTACGGTGTCAGACCTGAGTGGCGCTAACCATCCGGCGCAGGCAGGCGATTTGCAGTACGGCTGGAATTGTCACGCGATAGGCACTGCCGCTGACCGCTTTAACCCCATTTAATGCTGCGCCCACAGGGCCTCCCAGACCCGCGCCGCGCAGCAAACCATGCCCAAGCACGCTCATTGCTGCGTGGGTGCGTAAAATGCGGGTCAATTGGCTGGAAAGCAAATGCGACACGCCTTTTGCCAATAATTTGTCTTTCATCAGCAGCGGCAGCAGCTCTTCCAGCTCATTCACCCTGGCATCGACCGCGTGCAGAAACTCCTGCTTATGTTCCTCGTCCATATTCTTCCAGGTGTTACGCAGAAATTGTTCCAGTAACTGTTGCTCAATCTCAAACGTAGACATCTCTTTGTCGGCTTTCAGCTTCAATCGTTTTGAAACATCGAGCAAAATGGCCCGATACAATTTACCGTGTCCGCGCAGTTTGTTGGCGATACTATCGCCACCAAAATGCTGTAATTCTCCAGCAATCAGCTGCCAGTTGCGGCGATGTTGCTCGGGATGCCCTTCCATCGATTTAAACAGTTCGTTGCGCATCAGTACGCTGGAGAGGCGAGTTTTGCCTTTTTCATTATGGGTGAGCAATCGGGCGAAATTTGCCAACTGTTCCTCACTACAATGCTGAAGAAAATCCAGATCTGAATCATTCAGGTAATTAACATTCATTTTTTGTGGTTTCTATATTCTGGCGTTAGTCGTCGCCGATAATTTTCAGCGTGGCCATATCCGATGAGTTCACCGTATGACCGGAAAAGGTGATTTTTGAGACGCAGCGTTTATTGTCGTTATCACTGTTAATGTTGATCCAGTCAGTGGTTTGCCCTTCTTTTATTTCTGAAGGAATATTCAGACTCTGACTGGCGCTACGGGCGGCTTTGAAATAAACCGATGCACCGCTTAACTGTAAATCGCCATGGTCGGCAGAGAGTTGTATGCGTTTCACAATGCGACAAACAGGAAGTTTCAGCGCCAGATCGTTGGTTTCGTTACGCGGCATTGCAATGACGCCGAGGAGTTTATGGTCGTTTGCCTGCGCCGTGCAGCACAGCATCAGGCTAATCGCCAGGCTGGCGGAAATCGTAAAAACGGATTTCATAAGGATTCTCTTAGTGGGAAGAGGTAGAGGGATGAATACCCACTAGTTTACTGCTGATAAAGAGAAGGTTCAGGTACGTAATCTTTTCTTTTTATTACAATTTTTTGATGAATGCCTTGGCTGCGATTCATTCTTTATCTGAATAAAATTGCTGTCAATTTTACGTCTTGTCCTGCCATATCGCGAAATTTCTGCGCAAAAGCACAAAAAATTTTTGCATCTCCCCCTTGATGACGTGGGTTACGACCCCATTTAGTAGTCAACCGCAGTGAGTGAGTCTGCAAAAAAATGAAATTGGGCAGTTGAAACCAGACGTTTCGCCCCTATTACAGACTCACAACCACATGATGACCGAATATATAGTGGAGACGTTTAGATGGGTAAAATAATTGGTATCGACCTGGGTACTACCAACTCTTGTGTAGCGATTATGGATGGCACCACTCCTCGTGTACTGGAGAACGCCGAAGGCGATCGCACCACGCCTTCTATCATTGCCTATACCCAGGATGGTGAAACTCTGGTTGGTCAGCCGGCTAAACGTCAGGCAGTGACGAACCCGCAAAACACCCTGTTTGCGATTAAACGCCTGATTGGCCGCCGCTTCCAGGACGAAGAAGTACAGCGTGATGTTTCCATCATGCCGTTCAAAATTATTGCTGCTGATAACGGCGACGCATGGGTCGAAGTTAAAGGCCAGAAAATGGCACCGCCGCAGATTTCTGCTGAAGTGCTGAAAAAAATGAAGAAAACCGCTGAAGATTACCTGGGTGAACCGGTAACTGAAGCTGTTATCACCGTACCGGCATACTTTAACGATGCTCAGCGTCAGGCAACCAAAGACGCAGGCCGTATCGCTGGTCTGGAAGTAAAACGTATCATCAACGAACCGACCGCAGCTGCGCTGGCTTACGGTCTGGACAAAGGTACTGGCAACCGTACTATCGCGGTTTATGACCTGGGTGGTGGTACTTTCGATATTTCTATTATCGAAATCGACGAAGTTGACGGCGAAAAAACCTTCGAAGTTCTGGCAACCAACGGTGATACCCACCTGGGTGGTGAAGACTTCGACAGCCGTCTGATCAACTACCTGGTTGAAGAATTCAAGAAAGATCAGGGCATTGACCTGCGCAACGATCCGCTGGCAATGCAGCGCCTGAAAGAAGCGGCAGAAAAAGCGAAAATCGAGTTGTCTTCCGCTCAGCAGACCGACGTTAACCTGCCGTACATCACTGCAGACGCGACCGGTCCGAAACACATGAACATCAAAGTGACTCGTGCGAAACTGGAAAGCCTGGTTGAAGATCTGGTAAACCGTTCCATTGAGCCGCTGAAAGTTGCACTGCAGGACGCTGGCCTGTCCGTATCTGATATCGACGACGTTATCCTCGTTGGTGGTCAGACTCGTATGCCAATGGTTCAGAAGAAAGTTGCTGAGTTCTTTGGTAAAGAGCCGCGTAAAGACGTTAACCCGGACGAAGCTGTAGCAATCGGTGCTGCTGTTCAGGGTGGTGTTCTGACTGGTGACGTAAAAGACGTACTGCTGCTGGACGTTACCCCGCTGTCACTGGGTATCGAAACCATGGGCGGTGTGATGACGACGCTGATCGCGAAAAACACCACTATCCCGACCAAGCACAGCCAGGTGTTCTCTACCGCTGAAGACAACCAGTCTGCGGTAACCATCCATGTGCTGCAGGGTGAACGTAAACGTGCGGCTGATAACAAATCTCTGGGTCAGTTCAACCTGGATGGTATCAACCCGGCACCGCGCGGCATGCCGCAGATCGAAGTTACCTTCGATATCGATGCTGACGGTATCCTGCACGTTTCCGCGAAAGATAAAAACAGCGGTAAAGAGCAGAAGATCACCATCAAGGCTTCTTCTGGTCTGAACGAAGATGAAATCCAGAAAATGGTACGCGACGCAGAAGCTAACGCCGAAGCTGACCGTAAGTTTGAAGAGCTGGTACAGACTCGCAACCAGGGTGACCATCTGCTGCACAGCACCCGTAAGCAGGTTGAAGAAGCAGGCGACAAACTGCCGGCTGACGACAAAACTGCTATCGAGTCTGCGCTGACTGCACTGGAAACTGCTCTGAAAGGTGAAGACAAAGCCGCTATCGAAGCGAAAATGCAGGAACTGGCACAGGTTTCCCAGAAACTGATGGAAATCGCCCAGCAGCAACATGCCCAGCAGCAGACTGCCGGTGCTGATGCTTCTGCAAACAACGCGAAAGATGACGATGTTGTCGACGCTGAATTTGAAGAAGTCAAAGACAAAAAATAATCGCCCTATAAACGGGTAATTATACTGACACGGGCGAAGGGGAATTTCCTCTCCGCCCGTGCATTCATCTAGGGGCAATTTAAAAAAGATGGCTAAGCAAGATTATTACGAGATTTTAGGCGTTTCCAAAACAGCGGAAGAGCGTGAAATCAAAAAGGCCTACAAACGCCTGGCCATGAAATACCACCCGGACCGTAACCAGGGTGACAAAGAGGCCGAGGCGAAATTTAAAGAGATCAAGGAAGCTTATGAAGTTCTGACCGACTCGCAAAAACGTGCGGCATACGATCAGTATGGTCATGCTGCGTTTGAGCAAGGTGGCATGGGCGGCGGCGGTTTCGGCGGCGGCGCAGACTTCAGCGATATTTTTGGTGACGTTTTCGGCGATATTTTTGGCGGCGGACGTGGTCGTCAACGTGCGGCGCGCGGTGCTGATTTACGCTATAACATGGAGCTCACCCTCGAAGAAGCTGTACGTGGCGTGACCAAAGAGATCCGCATTCCGACTCTGGAAGAGTGTGACGTTTGCCACGGTAGCGGTGCAAAACCTGGTACACAGCCGCAGACCTGTCCGACCTGTCATGGTTCTGGTCAGGTACAGATGCGCCAGGGTTTCTTTGCCGTGCAGCAGACCTGTCCACACTGTCAGGGCCGGGGTACGCTGATCAAAGATCCGTGCAACAAATGTCATGGTCATGGTCGTGTTGAGCGCAGCAAAACGCTGTCCGTTAAAATCCCGGCAGGGGTGGACACTGGAGACCGCATCCGTCTTGCGGGCGAAGGTGAAGCGGGCGAGCATGGCGCACCGGCAGGCGATCTGTACGTTCAGGTTCAGGTTAAACAGCACCCGATTTTCGAGCGTGAAGGCAACAACCTCTATTGCGAAGTCCCGATCAACTTCGCTATGGCGGCGCTGGGTGGCGAAATCGAAGTACCGACCCTTGATGGTCGCGTCAAACTGAAAGTGCCTGGCGAAACCCAGACCGGTAAGCTGTTCCGTATGCGCGGTAAAGGCGTCAAGTCTGTCCGCGGTGGCGCACAGGGTGATTTGCTGTGCCGCGTTGTCGTCGAAACACCGGTAGGCCTGAACGAGAAGCAGAAACAGCTGCTGCAAGAGCTGCAAGAAAGCTTCGGTGGCCCAACCGGCGAGCACAACAGCCCGCGCTCAAAGAGCTTCTTTGATGGTGTGAAGAAGTTTTTTGACGACCTGACCCGCTAACCTCCCCAAAAGCCTGCCCGTGGGCAGGCCTGGGTAAAAATAGGGTGCGTTGAAGATATGCGAGCACCTGTAAAGTGGCGGGGATCACTCCCCGCCGTTGCTCTTACTCGGATTCGTAAGCCGTGAAAACAGCAACCTCCGTCTGGCCAGTTCGGATGTGAACCTCACAGAGGTCTTTTCTCGTTACCAGCGCCGCCACTACGGCGGTGATACAGATGACGATCAGGGCGACAATCATCGCCTTATGCTGCTTCATTGCTCTCTTCTCCTTGACCTTACGGTCAGTAAGAGGCACTCTACATGTGTTCAGCATATAGGGGGCCTCGGGTTGATGGTAAAATATCACTCGGGGCTTTTCTCTATCTGCCGTTCAGCTAATGCCTGAGACAGACAGCCTCAAGCACCCGCCGCTATTATATCGCTCTCTTTAACCCATTCTGTTTTATCGATTCTAATCCTGAAGACGCCTCGCATTTTTATGGCGTAATTTTTTAATGATTTAATTATTTAACTTTAATTTATCTCTTCATCGCAATTATTGACGACAAACTGGATTATTTTTGAAATATTGGCCTAACAAACATCGCCGACTGACAACAAATTAATTATTACTTTTCCTAATTAATCCCTCAGAAATCCTGACCTTAAGCTATGATTATCAGGGCTTAGGGTCACACGTCAGCGCTTACAGCCGTCAAAAACTCATCTCATCGCTGATGGCACAAATCCTTCAATGGTTCGTAAAAAACGAATTATTCCTACACTATAATCTGATTTTAACGATGATTCGTGCGGGGTAAGATAGTAAAAACGATCTATTCACCTGAAAGAGAAATAAAAAGTGAAACATCTGCATCGATTCTTTAGCAGTGATGCCTCGGGAGGCATTATTCTTATCATTGCCGCTATCCTGGCGATGATTATGGCCAACAGCGGCGCAACCAGTGGATGGTATCACGACTTTCTGGAGACGCCGGTTCAGCTCCGGGTTGGTTCACTCGAAATCAACAAAAACATGCTGTTATGGATAAATGACGCGCTGATGGCGGTATTTTTCCTGTTAGTCGGTCTGGAAGTTAAACGTGAACTGATGCAAGGATCGCTAGCCAGCTTACGCCAGGCTGCATTTCCAGTTATCGCCGCTATTGGTGGGATGATTGTGCCTGCATTACTCTATCTGGCCTTTAACCATGCCGATCCGATTACCCGCGAAGGGTGGGCGATCCCGGCGGCTACTGACATTGCTTTTGCACTTGGTGTGCTGGCGCTATTGGGAAGTCGTGTTCCGTTAGCGCTGAAGATCTTTTTGATGGCTCTGGCTATTATCGACGATCTTGGGGCCATCATTATCATCGCATTGTTCTACACTAATGACTTATCGATGGCCTCTCTTGGCGTCGCGGCTGTAGCAATTGCGGTACTCGCGGTATTGAATCTGTGTGGTGTACGCCGCACGGGCGTCTATATTCTGGTTGGCGTGGTGTTGTGGACTGCGGTGTTGAAATCGGGGGTTCACGCAACCCTGGCGGGGGTAATTGTCGGCTTCTTTATTCCTTTGAAAGAGAAGCATGGGCGTTCTCCAGCGAAGCGACTGGAGCATGTGTTGCACCCGTGGGTGGCGTATCTGATTTTACCGCTGTTTGCATTTGCTAATGCTGGCGTTTCACTGCAAGGCGTCACGCTGGATGGCTTGACCTCCATTCTACCATTGGGGATCATCGCTGGCTTGCTGATTGGCAAACCGCTGGGGATTAGTCTGTTCTGCTGGTTGGCGCTGCGTTTGAAACTGGCGCATCTGCCTGAGGGAACGACTTATCAGCAAATTATGGCGGTGGGGATCCTGTGCGGTATCGGTTTTACTATGTCTATCTTTATTGCCAGCCTGGCCTTTGGTAGCGTAGATCCAGAACTGATTAACTGGGCGAAACTCGGTATCCTGGTCGGTTCTATCTCTTCGGCGGTAATTGGATACAGCTGGTTACGCGTTCGTTTGCGTCCATCAGTTTGACAGGACGGTTTACCGGGGAGCCATAAACGGCTCCCTTTTCATTGTTATCAGGGAGAGAAATGAGCATGTCTCATATCAATTACAACCACTTGTATTACTTCTGGCATGTCTATAAAGAAGGTTCCGTGGTTGGCGCAGCGGAGGCGCTTTATTTAACACCACAAACCATTACCGGACAGATTCGGGCGCTGGAAGAGCGCCTGCAAGGCAAATTATTTAAACGCAAGGGACGTGGTCTCGAACCCAGCGAGCTGGGAGAGCTGGTCTATCGCTATGCCGATAAAATGTTCACCTTAAGCCAGGAAATGCTGGATATTGTGAACTATCGCAAAGAATCCAATTTATTGTTTGACGTTGGCGTGGCTGATGCACTTTCTAAACGCCTGGTCAGTAGCGTACTTAACGCCGCAGTGGTAGAAGGCGAGCCGATTCATCTTCGCTGCTTCGAATCCACCCACGAAATGCTGCTGGAGCAATTAAGTCAGCATAAACTGGATATGATCATTTCCGACTGTCCGATAGATTCTACGCAGCAGGAAGGTCTGTTCTCCGTGAGAATTGGCGAATGTGGCGTGAGTTTCTGGTGTACAAATCCACCACCGGAAAAACCGTTCCCGGCTTGTCTGGAAGAACGGCGGCTTTTGATTCCTGGGCGACGTTCAATGTTAGGGCGCAAATTGCTTAACTGGTTTAACTCCCAGGGATTAAACGTAGAAATCCTCGGCGAGTTTGATGATGCCGCGTTGATGAAAGCTTTTGGTGCGATGCACAATGCAATCTTCGTTGCCCCAACGCTTTATGCATATGACTTTTATGCCGATAAAACTGTCGTAGAAATTGGTCGCGTCGAAAATGTGATGGAAGAGTACCATGCTATTTTTGCTGAGCGGATGATTCAGCACCCGGCGGTACAGCGAATCTGCAATACGGATTATTCTGCGCTTTTTAGCCCAGCGGCACGTTAATCGGCAGCTCCCCCAAAGTTAAGGTGGGGGAGATAGATTAGTTGTACATTACCACGATTTTGACTCGGCTCATTATTTGCCCGCTTGAGACATTATTTCCATATGTACGCGGGCGAATAAATAGAGGAATCTGATTACTTCCTTCATGGGGATGCTGAAAAGAGTAGTAATTGCTTTTACCATACTGCATTTCATTCGTACCATCATTGGAGAGTTGAAAGCCTATTTGACCCGCACCGTCCTCACTGTTTTCTAAATCATTTTTTAATATGCTGGTTCCTGAATCCTGTATTGTCACTGGCTCAAAGTAATATTCAACATCACTAGGTTCAAAAACTAATTCACCTTGCTCACCCTGGATACAGTCAAATCTTATATGATGAAACTGATAATTTTCATTATTGATACGAGACAGTACAAATCGTCCAGTGTCGATGGATTGATCTTCAAAACCACAGGTCATTAAATTTACCTGTAAAATAGTATTTAAATTAAAATTAAAGCGGACGCTATTACAATTAGTATTATTCCCTGTACATGAACTCACTTCAATTTCGAACAACAAAGGAAAAGGAGTTCCTGGAAAAATGTCTGCGGTGTTAGAACTATCTGATACAGATGCGATAGAATATGGAATGGTGAAATTTATCGCAGATAGCATTTCTTCTAAATTATAAGATGCCTTCCCTGGAAGCTCTATTTTTTTACCGTCAGATTCAAATGGGAAATTAATAATATAATGACGACTTCCGACTTTAAACCTTAAAGCGTTCTGTGTTAAGAAATGAACTTTAATGGCGTTGGTCGTCTCTTGCAAGTCTGCACACTCAATGATATTCCCGGTGTTTTCAATTTTCTCGGCAGTTAGATTTCCTTTCATACTCAGTGGCTTGAGTATATATGTTCCACGTTGTTCACCGACATTGGTCACTGCACAGGGAGCACTTTGCACAATAAAAGAATATAGACTCAAGGTGATTAATAAAAGCCACTTCATAGTAAACTCCTTTTACTGGCATATATATGTTTTGTTTTCATCGATAACGTGTTGAAAAGTAATAGTACAGAATAAGTTCTGTTCATCATTGAGAGCAACTTTTATGCCAGTGGGGATTTCATCTACGCGAATAAAAAGGCGACTACCCTGGCCAACGACTCCAATATTGTTTTCCTGGAGATCCAGTACGTCATAGCCAAAGGTTAATGGCGAACCATCGGGACGCAGTGCCTGTATATACCAGGGCTTACGTTGGTTAGTTGTAAACTGCACATAAGAAACTGCTCCACGGTAAGGCGCAATAATTTGACGATTGCCCTGCAATTCTGTTTCACTTTCACTGTTTGCTATATCAAGTACCAGATGGTTTTCACGATGAGGTATAATCAGGTCGTAAACAACCTGGCCTTTGCTGTTTGTTCGGTTGTATTTTTGTCCATTAATATGTGCACCTTCTAACCCAGGTGCATCCAGAATTGCAAATGTATCGGATAGTTGATTAGTGATATTAATACCACCGGGCCAGACAACTAATCCACTACTAATACTTCCACCACTTTGCCAGGTGTTTTTAGAATGACTATAGCTGCCATCTATTATGGCGATGGGAGTTCTCCAGCTTAAATTCGTACCAAGCGAGGTATCATTATTTTGTTGTTGCTGATTAACATATATACCATAATTTAACTGATCATGTTCACCGGCTATGCCAGTAATTCCAGTATTGTTGGAGGAATAGCCATCTTTGGAAAATGAGGTCGAATTCGATAAGTTAATTTGGTGACGTGTTTTGGCAATATCATCCCCCCAGTAGAAAGGAATGGAGATAAACAGATTAAAACGCTCCTCTTCTTTATCGTTTTCATCATAGGATTGGCTGGCAGAGAAAGTATAACTAATGCGTTGCCAGCTATTTGAATAACTGAATTGGTAATCTTTAGCATTTCCACTTCGCCCCCAGTAATTCCGCCAAAGCGCACTTAATGATACATTTCCCAGATTATTGGATAAAGGTTGCATGATATTGGCAGAAAGGCTATTTTTTCTGCCAATATCATAAAAATCGTTATAGTCACTCTGATGATTTATTTTATCATTTTCGTAAAGATGGTCGCTGAATGTCCTGTAATCCTGCGAAGCATAACGCCAGGCGGCCACGCTAAAGTGAGTAGCCGTTTGCAATAGATATTTATTATAGGCGACCTGATAGCTCGTACCTTCGTGTCTGGTATCATTATTTAACTTACTACTCGATCGGGTAGCATCAAAAGAGATTGCTCCCAGCGGTGTATTCCAACCATTTCCCAGAGTTATAGCATTATAGTTATCGGATAAAATCATACCGCCATAAAGTGTCAAAAGATTGTTGAGGCCATATATATAATTTGCCTCGAGAAAGTCCTCCTGATTCTTGACACCATATATCTGACTGCGTCCGGCGATAAAATCGAAATTTGAAACACCAGGTTGCAGCATATTGGGCACGGAAGAGTAGGGCACCAAAAAGGAACGAACACTACCATCTGCTTCCTTAATGCTGACATCGAGATCAGAGCCGCTGCCCGAAAGTTGCAAATCTGCGATAGTAAATGGTCCTGGGGGAACCTCTTTTTGGTAAATGGTATAGCCATTTTGCGAAACCGTTATCAAGGCGTTACTTTGCGCAACACCTTGTACTAAAGGTGTAAAGCTTTGCATAGAATCAGGTAGCATTTGCATATCGCGAAATAAGCGTATTCCGCTAAATCGCAGAGAGTCGAATATGAGTGAGGATGTGTGATTTTCTCCTATCTGAACTGTGCTTAATATTTGCGACCAGCCACGTTCCAGGTAAAGAGTATTACTTTGCCATTTGCCTTTCATATCATCAGGTTTGCTATAACTGGCATCAGAGTGTAACTGCCAACTAAATAAATTTAATCCGCTGTTAAACCGGCCATAACTGGCTGTATTACTGTTATTATTGCTGTCATAAGAGCGATACTGACTTAAATTATAGGAGGTATAAAAAGCATCAATGCCGCGATCCCAACTTTCTGGGGGAACGTAGCCTCTTTCAAGTTCATTGATATACGCCTGTGGTACTGTTAAATTTAGTCGGTGTTCACTGATATCCCACTGATATTGTCCACCATGAACCGCTTCATCCAGTAAAATACAATTATCTTCTGTATTCAGGTTATCGGTCTTTACCCCCAGTGTGGTTAGCAGCACCTTAGGCAGACATGGTTTGGCTGGTGACTCTGGGATCGTGATATCTTTTTTCCCACGCCACTGGTGATTTACATAAAAATCAAGTTCGTAGTTTCCTGGAAGCGGTTGTTTATTATCGAAACGATATTCGGAAACTTTTTCTCCTCTCATGCCGCCAATCATGAAGTGCGTATCAAAAGTTTCTTCAGCATAACCCGGAAAAGAATACAAAAAAATAATAGCAGCGACCCATCGTGTCGTCCTTAACATGACTTTTTCCTGTTATCTCGCGGCGATTTTACTATGGATGTTATTCCCGTAATCATCAACTACCGTTAGTTCATATTCTGATGCGTGGTTATTTTTTAATGTAATGTCGTTATTCGAAAATGGAGGCAGTAAGATACTTTCATTATTAACTTTCACGTTTTGTGCTTTGATAGTTGTAACCGTTATCCAGTTGGCTGTTTCGTTGTTTATTGAGATGGCGTTATTTTTCTTTTTGATATTTAATTGAGAAAGGCTTTTTTTATCTACCGGAGCGATTCCGCTTGGACGCCAAAGTAACTTTATACGGTTTTGCAATGCAAGTTTAATTTTGTTTTTTCCTGCATTTTGTGGGTTGTTTGGAGGGATATCCAGAACATTTAGATAAAATAAACTTTCTTTATTGTGAGGCAAATTGTTTGGCATTTTTCTTATTTTAAGTTGTTGGCCAGAACCACCTGCTACACGACTTACTGGCGGTGTGAGAATAAATGGGACCTGAATTTTTTCTGGCGCGATAGTGGTGTTCCCATCATCGATCCATGCCTGAATCAAAGAGGCATTTTTACTTTGATTCATTAACTGTACGAGAACTTCTCTGTTTTTTTCCGGATAAATAATGCGCGTACCATAGATGACCACACCGGCATGAACAGGTAAAATAAAAAATGACATCAGTAATGCTGTTATTATTCTCACGTAATCACTCCGTAAATAATACCGGTAGCAGAGCTACCGGCAAAAAACGTTAATCTGCACTGATTTTAATCGTTACGGTTGACTCTACGGAGCCTTTTGTAACAGGATTGCCACTTGTGCGGGCATATTGTGCACTTAAATTAAGAAAATATTGACCAGAGCCATTATCTTTCAGCGGTGTTTTTAACCCCGGTCTCATTCTGGTCAAAGTTCCATCATCGAGGAAAATGGCAAAGCCAATGTTCTCAGCAGTTCCTTTATTCAGCGTAAAGTTATTAGCATCAAACTCTGATGCTAGCACTTCGATACTTGGGGCTGTATTGCCGTCACACTGAATTTCTAAGTCATGAGAGGTTGAACCGGTTTTTAAAGTATAGATTTCATTATTGATAAGTTGATTCATTGCACTGGTTACAACATCTTCGACAACGATATCTGTTGTCGAATCACCATTAACAAAGTAACACGTTGTATCAACAACTTCTCCTCTAATGGTTAGCGTTCCTTGATCGACATCCTTGGCGAAGGTTGTTGCGCTAAACATCAACGTTGTCGCAACGAAGGGAATAATATACTTTTTCATAAATCATCCTTAATTAACTGGTATGGAAGGTCACTCGTTTTCAAACCCGATTATGTGATCAGGTTGTTATTATTTAGATTAATGTTTAAATTTTTTAATTTCTTGATGTGAAGTTGATGAAACTTTGAAAATTTAATATTCTTAATTGTTCCCTTCTTTATAAGAAGAGCAAGGTGCCATCATTAGAGTGACAGAGTAGGATGTTTCAGAGCATGCTTCAGATTGTTTTTTATTTCTCTGCAGTGTATTAATAATCATCACAGACAATTTCATTCTGAAATTACTTCTTTCTTTGAGTATTTTAATCTTGGTGAACTATGTTTTTCATAAGGAGCATACACTCGTTGATGCTCTGAAGGTATTTTCTCATTTCTGGGGATGTTTTGTCGTAATCGTGCATAAACTTATTAAGTTCTTTATACACATCATTATTTAGCTTTACATTGTCGCGAACTAAAGTTTGTATCAATGGTATCAAAATTTCGAAACGGGACGGTTTGTCATCAATACTTGCCAGGGTTTTGAATACTCCTGTATATCTGTAACCTAAGTGCTTATTGACAAGTTGAGTGGTCCATCGACCAGGCATAATATCTTCACAGCGCAAATTTTTTATCCTGGTATTAGTGAACGATGTTCCAAATATGTTGCTTTTTTTAATGAAGAGGTTATTTATTTCTCCATTTGAAAAGATGGTGTTTGATAAGTCGCTTTCAAAACATGATATATTGGATGATACACAACCAAAATAATACCCATATGAAAGATTGCTCTTTTCTATTGTTATATTTGATAGCAATAGTTTATTTATATTAATATTATGGGTAATCAAATACTGGATCTTTTGCTCGTTAAGTTCATACATCTCCAGTGATTTATTATAGGGTAATAAAAGTATAAATTCCTTTACATTATCTCCGCAGTAAGAAAAGACAACTTCGAATTTATTGGTCATCGTGTTTTCAGTTGAGCAGTAAGCTGATTTTTCTATTAATCGACTGGATATGCTTTTAAATAAAGCTGATTTTTCACATAGTTGTAAATATGCAATATTGCTAGTTTTAAAATTCTGCCACATTATTCCCTGGTTATCATCTATCGATGAGGAGGGAATTTTATTACATTGATCATTGTATAGCTCAGGAAAAATATTTTTTTTGATTAGCTTTTTGATTTCCTGGTTAAGGTGACTTTTTTTCTTGTCTGTTTCACTGTATTTTGCATTTTGTGACGTCTCCTGATGATAAAAAAATGACTGGAGATGTTTGCAGGCCTCATAAAATATCTCAGGAATATATAGCTGTGGGTATATTTCCTGGCTGAAGTTTACCTTTAAAAACTTAATGAATTTTTCATGGCATTCTTGATATATCTTAATCTCTTCAGAAAGACATTCGCTTGTTCTGTCATCAAAAACATCCAATCTAAGTAATGTGATATCTTTGTGTTTAAAAAAAGAAAATTGAACTGTATGTTCTATGAGTTTACATCTATAAAAATGCGCATCTCTTAGATGAGTATATTGAAAAAAATGATGAAGGACTGGAGATGGTTTAGGCAAATCCTGGCTTCTGAAAAAGTCATCAAACAAAATTAAGAACTCGGTTTTATACTCGCAAAATACTTTTATTAACTCATTTTGTCTTGTTTTATTTATTATTACATCATCTACTATATTTGATTTATAAAGACAACGTGGCGAGGTTGAGATACCATCTGTCATTATCAGTCCTTGAAGTTGATGAATTTTTTTTAATTTAATTTATGAGTGAATGTGAGGACTATCAAAAATCGCTCATTAATTTTAAGAAGTACAATATAAATAGGTAGTTAACCTGTGTTGATTGCTGTTAATAATTTACAAGGTCTAATAAGGAGATATTTATGAATCGTTAAAGTGTATAGGAATTTAATTCAAAAATAGAGTGGTCTTAAGTTTAATACCTCAATGTGTATCACAATCTCCACATTCTGTGTAGGGGGAGTCTGAAGATTGAGTAGATATTCTTATTCAGAATGTATCAGCAGATGATTCTACGATTTTTAAGCCACGAAGAGTTCAGAGAGTGTAACGGCATGTCTGCAAGAACCAGCATCTTTTGACTATCTGGCAACCGGCAGTGTGTTTTCTCACGCATCACAAAAGCAGCAGGCATAAAAAAACCCGCTTGCGCGGGCTTTTTCACAAAGCTTCAGCAAATTGGCGATTAAGCCAGTTTGTTGATCTGTGCAGTCAGGTTAGCCTTATGACGTGCAGCTTTGTTTTTGTGGATCAGACCTTTAGCAGCCTGACGGTCCACGATCGGTTGCATTTCGTTAAATGCTTTCTGTGCAGCAGCTTTGTCGCCAGCTTCGATAGCTGCGTATACTTTCTTGATGAAAGTACGCATCATAGAGCGACGGCTTGCGTTGTGCTTACGAGCCTTTTCAGACTGAATGGCGCGCTTCTTAGCTGATTTGATATTAGCCAAGGTCCAACTCCCAAATGTGTTCTATATGGACAATTCAAAGGCCGAGGAATATGCCCTTTTAGCCTTCTTTTGTCAATGGATTTGTGCAAATAAGCGCCGTTAATGTGCCGGCACTCGTTACGTAGTGATGGCGCAGGATTCTACCAGCTTGCGGGGTGTGAATACAGCTTTTCCGCGATAAAAATTGCAGCAGGTGGTCAGTTTCTTCCCGTGATTTGCGCCATGGCAATGAAAAGCCACTTCTTTCTGATTTCGGTACTCAATCGCCGGTTAACCTTGACCGCTGTACAAGGTATACTCGGACGATTTTCACTGTTTTGAGCCAGACATGAAGCTGATACGCGGCATACATAATCTCAGCCAGGCCCCGCAAGAAGGGTGTGTGCTGACTATTGGTAATTTCGACGGCGTGCATCGCGGTCATCGCGCGCTGTTACAGGGCTTGCAGGAAGAAGGGCGCAAGCGCAACTTACCGGTGATGGTGATGCTTTTTGAACCTCAACCACTGGAACTGTTTGCTACCGATAAAGCCCCGGCACGACTGACCCGGCTGCGGGAAAAACTACGTTACCTTGCAGAGTGTGGCGTTGATTACGTGCTGTGTGTATGTTTCGACAGGCGTTTCGCGGCGTTAACCGCGCAAAATTTCATCAGCGATCTTCTGGTGAAGCATTTGCGCGTAAAATTTCTTGCCGTAGGTGATGATTTCCGCTTTGGCGCTGGTCGTGAAGGCGATTTCTTGTTATTACAGAAAGCTGGCATGGAATACGGCTTCGATATCACCAGTACGCAAACTTTTTGCGAAGGTGGCGTGCGTATCAGCAGCACCGCCGTGCGTCAGGCGCTGGCGGATGACAATCTGGCTCTGGCAGAAAGTTTACTGGGGCACCCGTTTGCCATCTCCGGGCGTGTAGTCCACGGTGATGAATTAGGGCGCACTATAGGTTTCCCGACGGCGAATGTACCGCTGCGCCGTCAGGTTTCCCCGGTGAAAGGGGTTTATGCGGTAGAAGTGCTGGGCCTCGGTGAAAAGCCGTTACCCGGCGTGGCAAACATCGGAACACGCCCAACGGTTGCCGGTATTCGCCAGCAGCTGGAAGTGCATTTGTTAGATGTTGCAATGGACCTTTACGGTCGCCATATACAAGTAGTGCTGCGTAAAAAAATACGCAATGAGCAGCGATTTGCGTCGCTGGACGAACTGAAAGCGCAGATTGCGCGTGATGAATTAACCGCCCGCGAATTTTTTGGGCTAACAAAACCGGCTTAAGCCTGTTATGTAATCAAACCGAAACACGGAACCGAGAATCTGATGAGTGACTATAAATCAACCCTGAATTTGCCGGAAACAGGGTTCCCGATGCGTGGCGATCTCGCCAAGCGCGAACCGGGAATGCTGGCGCGTTGGACTGATGATGATCTGTACGGCATCATCCGTGCGGCTAAAAAAGGCAAAAAAACCTTCATTCTGCATGATGGCCCTCCTTATGCGAATGGCAGCATTCATATTGGTCACTCGGTTAACAAGATTCTGAAAGACATTATCGTGAAGTCCAAAGGGCTTTCCGGTTATGACTCGCCGTATGTGCCTGGCTGGGACTGCCACGGTCTGCCGATCGAGCTGAAAGTAGAGCAAGAATACGGTAAGCCGGGTGAGAAATTCACCGCCGCCGAGTTCCGCGCCAAGTGCCGTGAATACGCGGCGACCCAGGTTGACGGTCAACGCAAAGACTTTATCCGTCTGGGCGTGCTGGGCGACTGGTCGCACCCGTACCTGACCATGGACTTCAAAACTGAAGCCAATATCATCCGCGCGCTGGGCAAAATCATCGGCAACGGTCACCTGCACAAAGGCGCGAAGCCGGTACACTGGTGCGTTGACTGCCGTTCTGCGCTGGCGGAAGCGGAAGTTGAGTATTACGACAAAACTTCTCCGTCCATCGACGTTGCTTTCCAGGCGGTCGATCAGGATGCGCTGAAAGCAAAATTTGGCGTAAGCAACGTTAACGGCCCAATCTCGCTGGTGATCTGGACCACTACGCCGTGGACTCTGCCTGCGAACCGCGCAATCTCTATTGCACCTGATTTCGACTATGCGCTGGTGCAGATCGACGGTCAGGCCGTGATTCTGGCGAAAGATCTGGTTGAAAGCGTAATGCAGCGTATCGGCGTGACCGATTACACCATTCTCGGCACGGTAAAAGGTGCGGAGCTTGAGCTGCTGCGCTTTACCCATCCGTTTATGGGCTTCGACGTTCCGGCAATCCTCGGCGATCACGTTACCCTGGATGCCGGTACCGGTGCCGTTCACACCGCGCCTGGCCACGGCCCGGACGACTATGTGATCGGTCAGAAATACGGCCTGGAAACCGCTAACCCGGTTGGCCCGGACGGCACTTATCTGCCGGGCACTTACCCGACGCTGGATGGCGTGAACGTCTTCAAAGCGAACGACATCGTTGTTGCGCTGCTGCAGGAAAAAGGCGCGCTGTTGCACGTTGAGAAAATGCAGCACAGCTATCCGTGCTGCTGGCGTCACAAAACGCCGATTATCTTCCGCGCGACGCCGCAGTGGTTCGTCAGCATGGATCAGAAAGGTCTGCGTGCGCAGTCACTGAAAGAGATCAAAGGCGTGCAGTGGATCCCGGACTGGGGCCAGGCGCGTATCGAGTCGATGGTTGCTAACCGTCCTGACTGGTGTATCTCCCGTCAGCGCACCTGGGGCGTACCGATGTCACTGTTCGTGCATAAAGACACGGAAGAGCTGCATCCGCGTACCCTCGAACTGATGGAAGAAGTGGCTAAACGCGTTGAAGTTGACGGCATCCAGGCGTGGTGGGATCTCGATGCGAAAGAGATCCTCGGCGATGAAGCTGATCAGTACGTGAAAGTGCCGGATACTCTCGACGTATGGTTTGACTCCGGATCTACCCACTCTTCTGTTGTTGACGTGCGTCCGGAATTTGCCGGTCACGCAGCGGACATGTATCTGGAAGGTTCAGACCAGCACCGTGGCTGGTTCATGTCCTCTCTGATGATCTCCACCGCGATGAAGGGCAAAGCGCCGTATCGTCAGGTACTGACCCACGGCTTTACCGTGGATGGTCAGGGTCGCAAGATGTCTAAATCCATCGGCAACACCGTTTCGCCGCAGGATGTGATGAACAAACTGGGCGCGGATATTCTGCGTCTGTGGGTGGCATCAACCGACTACACCGGTGAAATGGCCGTTTCTGACGAGATCCTGAAACGCGCTGCCGACAGCTATCGTCGTATCCGTAACACCGCGCGCTTCCTGCTGGCAAACCTGAACGGTTTTGATCCGGCAAAAGATATGGTGAAACCGGAAGAGATGGTGGTACTGGATCGCTGGGCCGTAGGTTGTGCGAAAGCGGCACAGGAAGACATCCTCAAGGCATACGAAGCATACGATTTCCACGAAGTGGTACAGCGTCTGATGCGCTTCTGCTCCGTTGAGATGGGTTCCTTCTACCTCGACATCATCAAAGACCGTCAGTACACCGCCAAAGCGGACAGCGTGGCGCGTCGTAGCTGCCAGACTGCGCTGTATCATATCGCAGAAGCGCTGGTTCGCTGGATGGCGCCAATCCTCTCCTTCACCGCTGATGAAGTGTGGGGCTACCTGCCGGGTGAACGTGAAAAATACGTCTTCACCGGCGAGTGGTACGAAGGCCTGTTTGGTCTGGCAGACAGTGAAGCGATGAACGATGCGTTCTGGGACGAGCTGTTGAAAGTGCGTGGCGAAGTGAACAAAGTCATTGAGCAAGCGCGTGCCGACAAGAAAGTGGGTGGCTCGCTGGAAGCGGCAGTGACCTTGTTCGCAGAACCGGAACTGGCGGCGAAACTGACCGCGCTGGGCGATGAATTACGATTTGTCCTGTTGACCTCCGGCGCTACCGTTGCAGACTATAACGACGCACCTGCTGATGCTCAGCAGAGCGAAGTACTCAAAGGCCTGAAAGTCGCGTTGAGTAAAGCCGAAGGTGAGAAGTGCCCACGCTGCTGGCACTACACCCAGGATGTCGGCAAGGTGGCGGAACACGCAGAAATCTGCGGCCGCTGTGTCAGCAACGTCGCCGGTGACGGTGAAAAACGTAAGTTTGCCTGATGAGTCAATCGATCTGTTCAACAGGGCTACGCTGGCTGTGGCTGGTGGTAGTCGTGCTGATTATCGATCTGGGCAGCAAATACCTGATCCTCCAGAACTTTGCTCTGGGGGATACGGTCCCGCTGTTCCCGTCGCTTAATCTGCATTATGCGCGTAACTATGGCGCGGCGTTTAGTTTCCTTGCCGATAGCGGCGGCTGGCAGCGTTGGTTCTTTGCCGGTATTGCGATTGGTATTAGCGTGATCCTGGCAGTGATGATGTATCGCTCGAAGGCCACGCAGAAGCTAAACAATATCGCTTACGCGCTGATTATTGGCGGCGCGCTGGGCAACCTGTTCGACCGCCTGTGGCACGGCTTCGTTGTCGATATGATCGACTTCTACGTCGGCGACTGGCACTTCGCCACCTTCAACCTTGCTGATACTGCCATCTGTGTCGGTGCGGCACTGATTGTGCTGGAAGGTTTTTTACCTTCTAAAGCGAAAAAACAATAATAAACCCTGCCGGATGCGGCCTACAGATTGCTGCGAAATCGTAGACCGCATCCGGCAAAAATCCTCAAAATATAAGAGCAAACCTGCATGTCTGAATCTGTACAGAGCAATAGCGCCGTCCTGGTGCATTTCACGCTAAAACTCGACGATGGCACCACCGCCGAGTCTACCCGCAACAACGGTAAACCGGCGCTGTTCCGCCTGGGCGATGCTTCTCTTTCTGAAGGGCTGGAGCAACACCTGTTGGGGCTGAAAGTGGGCGATAAAACCACCTTCTCGCTGGAGCCCGATGCGGCGTTTGGCGTGCCGTCACCGGACCTGATTCAGTACTTCTCCCGCCGTGAATTTATGGATGCAGGCGAGCCAGAAATTGGCGCAATCATGCTTTTTACCGCAATGGATGGCAGTGAGATGCCTGGCGTGATCCGCGAAATTAACGGCGACTCTATTACCGTTGATTTCAACCATCCGCTGGCCGGGCAGACCGTTCATTTTGATATTGAAGTGCTGGAAATCGATCCGGCACTGGAGGCGTAACATGCAGATCCTGTTGGCCAACCCGCGTGGTTTTTGTGCCGGGGTAGACCGCGCTATCAGCATTGTTGAAAACGCGCTGGCCATTTACGGCGCACCGATATATGTCCGTCATGAAGTGGTGCATAACCGCTATGTGGTCGATAGCCTGCGCGAGCGTGGGGCTATCTTTATTGAGCAGATTAGCGAAGTACCGGACGGCGCGATCCTGATTTTCTCCGCACACGGTGTTTCTCAGGCGGTACGTAACGAAGCGAAAAGCCGTGATTTGACGGTATTCGACGCCACCTGTCCGCTGGTGACCAAAGTGCATATGGAAGTCGCCCGCGCCAGTCGCCGTGGCGAAGAATCTATTCTCATCGGCCACGCCGGTCACCCGGAAGTGGAAGGGACAATGGGTCAGTACAGCAACCCGGAAGGGGGAATGTATCTGGTCGAATCGCCAGACGATGTGTGGAAACTGACGGTCAAAAACGAAGAGAAGCTCTCCTTTATGACCCAAACCACGCTGTCGGTGGATGACACGTCTGATGTGATCGACGCGCTGCGCAAACGCTTCCCGAAAATTGTCGGTCCGCGCAAAGATGACATCTGCTACGCCACGACTAACCGTCAGGAAGCGGTACGCGCCCTGGCAGAACAGGCGGAAGTTGTGTTGGTGGTCGGTTCGAAAAACTCCTCCAACTCCAACCGTCTGGCGGAGCTGGCCCAGCGTATGGGCAAACGCGCGTTTTTGATTGACGATGCGAAAGATATCCAGGAAGAGTGGGTGAAAGAGGTTAAATGCGTCGGCGTGACTGCGGGCGCATCGGCTCCGGATATTCTGGTGCAGAATGTGGTGGCACGTTTGCAGCAGCTGGGTGGTGGTGAAGCCATTCCGCTGGAAGGCCGTGAAGAAAACATTGTTTTCGAAGTGCCGAAAGAGCTGCGTGTCGATATTCGTGAAGTCGATTAAGTCATTAGCAGCCTAAGTTATGCGAAAATGCCGGTCTTGTTACCGGCATTTTTTATGGAGAAAACATGCGTTTACCTATCTTCCTCGATACTGACCCCGGCATTGACGATGCCGTCGCCATTGCCGCCGCGATTTTTGCCCCCGAACTCGACCTGCAACTGATGACCACCGTCGCGGGTAATGTCTCGGTTGAAAAAACCACCCGCAACGCCCTGCAACTGCTGCATTTCTGGAATGCGGAGATTCCGCTCGCCCAGGGAGCCGCTGTGCCGCTGGTACGCGCACCGCGTGATGCAGCATCTGTGCACGGCGAATCGGGAATGGCTGGCTACACTTTGTTGAGCACAACCGAAAGCCACTCGGGATACCAGCGTTTCTGGCGATTCGTGATGCCCTGATGCGTGCACCAGAACCTGTTACCCTGGTGGCCATCGGCCCGTTAACCAATATTGCGCTGTTACTTTCACAATGCCCGGAATGTAAACCGTATATTCGTCGTCTGGTGATCATGGGCGGTTCTGCTGGTCGCGGCAACTGCACACCAAACGCCGAGTTTAATATCGCTGCCGATCCAGAAGCGGCAGCCTGTGTCTTCCGTAGCGGCATCGAAATCGTCATGTGCGGTCTGGATGTCACCAATCAGGCAATATTAACCCCTGACTATCTCGCTACCTTGCCGGAGTTGAATCGCACCGGAAAAATGCTCCACGCCCTGTTTAGTCACTACCGTAGCGGCAGTATGCAAAGTGGACTGCGAATGCACGATCTCTGCGCCATCGCCTGGCTGGTGCGCCCGGACCTGTTCACTCTCAAGCCGTGTTTTGTGGCAGTGGAAACGCAGGGCGAATTTACCTCTGGCACGACGGTGGTTGATATCGACGGTTGCCTGGGCAAACCAGCCAATGTACAGGTGGCATTGGATCTGAATGTAAAAGGCTTCCAGCAGTGGGTAGCTGAGGTGCTGGCTCTGGTGCCGTAACCTGTCACATGTTATCGGCATGCAGTCATTCATCGACTCATGCCTTTCACTGATATCTCTCCCTGTTTATCATTAATTTCTAATTATCAGCGTTTTTGGCTGGCGGCGTAGCGATGCGCTGGTTACTCTGAAAACGGTCTATGCAAATTAACAAAAGAGAATAGCTATGCATGATGCAAACATCCGCGTTGCCATCGCGGGAGCCGGGGGGCGTATGGGCCGCCAGTTGATTCAGGCGGCGCTGGCATTAGAGGGCGTGCAGCTGGGCGCGGCGCTGGAGCGCGAAGGATCTTCTTTACTGGGCAGCGACGCCGGTGAGCTGGCGGGTGCAGGAAAAACAGGCGTTACTGTGCAAAGCAGCCTTGATGCGATAAAAGATGATTTTGATGTGTTTATCGATTTTACCCGTCCGGAAGGTACGCTGAAGCATCTCGCTTTTTGTCGCCAGCATGGCAAAGGGATGGTGATCGGCACTACGGGGTTTGACGAAGCCGGTAAACAGGCGATTCGTGACGCCGCCGCCGATATTGCGATTGTCTTTGCCGCCAATTTTAGCGTTGGCGTTAACGTCATGCTTAAGCTGCTGGAGAAAGCAGCCAAAGTGATGGGTGACTACACCGATATCGAAATTATTGAAGCACATCATAGACATAAAGTTGATGCGCCGTCAGGCACCGCACTGGCAATGGGAGAGGCGATCGCCCACGCTCTGGATAAAGATCTGAAAGATTGCGCGGTCTACAGTCGTGAAGGCCATACCGGTGAACGTGTGCTTGGCACCATTGGTTTTGCCACCGTGCGTGCAGGTGACATCGTTGGTGAACATACCGCGATGTTTGCCGATATTGGCGAGCGTCTGGAGATCACCCATAAGGCATCCAGCCGCATGACATTTGCTAACGGTGCGGTAAGATCGGCTTTGTGGTTGAGTGGTAAGGAAAGTGGTCTTTTTGATATGCGAGATGTGCTTGATCTCAATAATCTGTAACCACAAAATATTTATAGTGATGCAAAAATAACACATTTAATGCATTGAATATAAAGGGCTTTAATTTTTGGCCCTTTTATTTTTGGTGTTATGCTTTTAAATTTAATGCAAGTGCTGAAAATTACATGTTTTGTCTTCTGTTTTTGTTGTTTTAATGTAAATTTTGACCATCTGGTCCACTTTTTTCTGCTCATTTTTATTTCATGCAATCTTCTTGCTGCGCAAGCGTTTTCCAGAACATGTTATATGATCTTTTTGTCGCTTAATGCCTGTAAAACATGCATGAGCCACAAAATAATATAAAAAATCCCGCCATTAAGTTGACTTTTAGCGCCCATATCTCCAGAATGCCGCCGTTTGCCAGAAATTCGTCGGTAAGCAGATTTGCATTGATTTACGTCATCATTGTGAATTAATATGCAAATAAAGTGAGTGAATATTCTCTGGAGGGTGTTTTGATTAAGTCAGCGCTATTGGTTCTGGAAGACGGAACCCAGTTTCACGGTCGGGCCATAGGGGCAACAGGTTCGGCGGTTGGGGAAGTCGTTTTCAATACTTCAATGACCGGTTATCAAGAAATCCTCACTGATCCTTCCTATTCTCGTCAAATCGTTACTCTTACTTATCCCCATATTGGCAATGTCGGCACTAATGACGCCGATGAAGAATCTTCTCAGGTACATGCACAAGGTCTGGTGATTCGCGACCTGCCGCTGATTGCCAGCAACTTCCGTAATACCGAAGACCTCTCTTCTTATCTGAAGCGCCATAACATCGTGGCGATTGCCGATATCGATACCCGTAAGCTGACGCGTTTACTGCGCGAGAAAGGCGCACAGAATGGCTGCATTATCGCAGGCGATAACCCGGATGCGGCGCTGGCATTAGAAAAAGCCCGCGCGTTCCCAGGTCTGAACGGCATGGATCTGGCAAAAGAAGTGACCACCGCAGAAGCCTATAGCTGGACACAAGGGAGCTGGACGTTGACCGGCGGCCTGCCAGAAGCGAAAAAAGAAGACGAGCTGCCGTTCCACGTCGTGGCTTATGATTTTGGTGCCAAGCGCAACATCCTGCGGATGCTGGTGGATAGAGGCTGTCGCCTGACCATCGTTCCGGCGCAAACTTCTGCGGAAGACGTGCTGAAAATGAATCCAGACGGCATCTTCCTCTCCAACGGTCCTGGCGACCCGGCCCCATGCGATTACGCCATTACCGCCATCCAGAAATTCCTCGAAACCGATATTCCGGTATTCGGCATCTGCCTCGGTCATCAGCTGCTGGCGCTGGCGAGCGGTGCGAAGACTGTCAAAATGAAATTTGGTCACCACGGCGGCAACCATCCGGTTAAAGATGTTGAGAAAAACGTGGTGATGATCACCGCCCAGAACCACGGTTTTGCGGTGGATGAAGCAACATTACCTGCAAACCTGCGTGTCACACATAAATCCCTGTTCGACGGTACGTTACAGGGCATTCATCGTACCGATAAACCGGCGTTCAGCTTCCAGGGACACCCGGAAGCCAGCCCTGGTCCACACGACGCCGCGCCGTTGTTTGACCACTTTATCGAGTTAATTGAGCAGTACCGTAAAACCGCTAAGTAATCAGGAGTAAAAGAGCCATGCCAAAACGTACAGATATAAAAAGTATCCTGATTCTGGGTGCGGGCCCGATTGTTATCGGTCAGGCGTGTGAGTTTGACTACTCTGGCGCGCAAGCGTGTAAAGCCCTGCGTGAAGAGGGTTACCGCGTCATTCTGGTGAACTCCAACCCGGCGACCATCATGACCGACCCGGAAATGGCTGATGCCACCTACATCGAGCCGATTCACTGGGAAGTGGTACGCAAGATTATTGAAAAAGAGCGCCCGGACGCGGTGCTGCCAACCATGGGCGGTCAGACGGCGCTGAACTGCGCGCTGGAGCTGGAACGTCAGGGCGTGTTGGAAGAGTTCGGCGTCACCATGATTGGTGCCACCGCCGACGCGATTGATAAAGCAGAAGACCGCCGCCGTTTCGACGTGGCGATGAAGAAAATCGGCCTCGAAACCGCGCGTTCCGGTATCGCGCACACCATGGAAGAAGCGCTGGCGGTTGCCGCTGACGTGGGCTTCCCGTGCATTATTCGCCCATCCTTTACCATGGGCGGTAGCGGCGGCGGTATCGCTTATAACCGCGAAGAGTTTGAAGAAATTTGCGCCCGCGGTCTGGATCTCTCTCCGACCAAAGAGTTGCTGATTGATGAGTCGCTGATCGGCTGGAAAGAGTACGAGATGGAAGTGGTGCGCGATAAAAACGACAACTGCATCATCGTCTGCTCTATCGAAAACTTCGATGCGATGGGCATCCATACCGGTGACTCCATCACTGTCGCGCCAGCCCAAACGCTGACCGACAAAGAATATCAAATCATGCGTAACGCCTCGATGGCGGTGCTGCGTGAAATCGGCGTTGAAACCGGTGGTTCCAACGTCCAGTTTGCGGTGAATCCGAAAAACGGTCGCTTGATTGTTATCGAAATGAACCCGCGCGTGTCGCGTTCTTCGGCGCTGGCGTCGAAAGCGACCGGCTTCCCGATTGCTAAAGTGGCGGCGAAACTGGCGGTGGGTTACACCCTCGACGAACTGATGAACGACATCACCGGTGGGCGTACTCCGGCCTCCTTCGAGCCGTCCATCGACTACGTGGTCACCAAAATTCCTCGCTTCAACTTCGAGAAATTCGCCGGGGCGAACGACCGTCTGACCACTCAGATGAAATCGGTTGGCGAAGTGATGGCGATTGGTCGCACGCAGCAGGAATCCCTGCAAAAAGCGCTGCGCGGCCTGGAAGTGGGCGCAACTGGCTTCGACCCGAAAGTCAGCCTCGATGATCCGGAAGCGCTGACTAAAATCCGCCGCGAGCTGAAAGACGCTGGCGCAGAGCGTATCTGGTATATCGCTGATGCCTTCCGAGCGGGCCTGTCTGTAGACGGCGTGTTCAACCTGACCAACATTGACCGCTGGTTCCTGGTACAAATTGAAGAACTGGTGCGTCTGGAAGAGAAAGTCGCAGAAGTGGGCATCACTGGCCTGAACGCTGACTTCCTGCGCCAGCTGAAACGCAAAGGCTTTGCCGACGCGCGTCTGGCAAAACTCGCGGGCGTGCGTGAAGCAGAAATCCGTAAGCTGCGTGACCAGTATGACCTGCACCCGGTTTACAAGCGCGTGGATACCTGTGCGGCAGAGTTCGCTACCGACACCGCTTATATGTACTCCACTTATGAAGAAGAGTGCGAATCCAACCCATCTGACCGTGACAAAATCATGGTCCTCGGCGGCGGCCCGAACCGTATCGGTCAGGGTATCGAATTCGACTACTGTTGCGTACACGCCTCACTGGCGCTGCGCGAAGACGGTTACGAAACCATTATGGTTAACTGTAACCCGGAAACCGTCTCCACTGATTACGACACTTCCGACCGCCTCTACTTCGAGCCGGTAACTCTGGAAGACGTGCTGGAAATTGTGCGTATTGAGAAGCCGAAAGGCGTTATCGTCCAGTACGGCGGTCAGACCCCGCTGAAACTGGCGCGCGCGCTGGAAGCTGCTGGCGTACCGGTTATCGGTACCAGCCCGGATGCCATCGACCGTGCGGAAGACCGTGAACGCTTCCAGCATGCGGTTGAGCGTCTGAAACTGAAACAACCGGCGAACGCCACCGTTACCACCATCGAAATGGCGGTTGAGAAAGCGAAAGAGATTGGCTACCCGCTGGTGGTACGTCCGTCTTACGTTCTCGGCGGTCGGGCGATGGAAATCGTCTATGACGAAGCTGACCTGCGTCGCTACTTCCAGACGGCGGTTAGCGTGTCTAACGATGCGCCAGTGTTGCTGGATCATTTCCTTGATGACGCAGTAGAAGTTGACGTGGATGCCATCTGCGACGGTGAAATGGTGCTGATTGGCGGCATCATGGAGCACATCGAGCAGGCGGGCGTGCACTCCGGTGACTCTGCATGTTCGCTACCAGCCTACACTTTAAGTCAGGAAATTCAGGATGTGATGCGCCAGCAGGTGCAGAAACTGGCCTTCGAATTGCAGGTGCGCGGCCTGATGAACGTGCAGTTTGCGGTTAAAAACAACGAAGTCTACCTGATTGAAGTTAACCCGCGTGCGGCGCGTACCGTTCCGTTCGTCTCCAAAGCCACCGGCGTACCGCTGGCGAAAGTGGCGGCGCGCGTGATGGCAGGCAAAACGCTGGCCGAGCAGGGCGTAACCAAAGAAGTTATCCCTCCGTACTACTCGGTGAAAGAAGTGGTGCTGCCGTTCAATAAATTCCCGGGCGTTGACCCGCTGTTAGGGCCAGAAATGCGCTCTACCGGGGAAGTCATGGGCGTGGGCCGCACCTTCGCTGAAGCGTTCGCCAAAGCGCAGCTGGGCAGCAACTCCACCATGAAGAAACACGGTCGTGCGCTGCTTTCCGTGCGCGAAGGCGACAAAGAACGCGTGGTGGACCTGGCGGCAAAACTGCTGAAACAGGGCTTCGAGCTGGATGCGACCCACGGCACGGCGATTGTGCTGGGCGAAGCAGGCATTAATCCGCGTCTGGTGAACAAGGTGCATGAAGGTCGTCCGCACATTCAGGACCGTATCAAGAATGGCGAATATACCTACATCATCAACACCACCTCAGGCCGTCGTGCGATTGAAGACTCCCGCGTGATCCGTCGCAGTGCGCTGCAATATAAAGTGCATTATGACACCACCCTGAACGGTGGTTTCGCTACCGCGATGGCGCTGAATGCCGATGCGACTGAAAAAGTAATTTCGGTGCAGGAAATGCACGCGCAGATCAAATAATAGCGTGTCATGGCGGATATTTTTCATCCGCTAATTTGATCGAATAACTAATACGGTTCTCTGATGAGGACCGTTTTTTTTGCCCATTAAGTAAATCTTTTGGGGAATCGATATTTTTGATGACATAAGCAGGATTTAGCTCACACTTATCGACGGTGAAGTTGCATACTATCGATATATCCACAATTTTAATATGGCCTTGTTTAATTGCTTCAAAACGAGTCATAGCCAGACTTTTAATTTGTGAAACTGGAGTTCGTATGTGTGAAGGATATGTTGAAAAACCACTCTACTTGTTAATCGCCGAATGGATGATGGCTGAAAATCGGTGGGTGATAGCAAGAGAGATCTCTATTCATTTCGATATTGAACACAGCAAGGCGGTTAATACCCTGACTTATATTCTGTCGGAAGTCACAGAAATAAGCTGCGAAGTTAAGATGATCCCTAATAAGCTGGAAGGGCGGGGATGCCAGTGTCAGCGACTGGTTAAAGTGGTCGATATCGATGAGCAAATTTACGCGCGCCTGCGCAATAACAGTCGGGAAAAATTAGTCGGCGTAAGAAAGACGCCGCGTATTCCTGCCGTTCCGCTCACGGAACTTAACCGCGAGCAGAAGTGGCAGATGATGTTGTCAAAGAGTATGCGTCGTTAATTTTATCTCGTTGATACCGTGCGACCTGATCGCCGGATGCGATGCTGGCGCATCTTATCCGGCCTACGATTGCTTTCCAGCCAGGTCGGATAAGGCGTTTACGCCGCATCCGGAAAGATCACCGTTTCGGCATCACATCCGTCGTCCCCTGCAAACGGGGGCGATTTTCCTCCATTTGCCTCAGTGGCTGCGTTTCATGTAACGATGCATGACAGCGCCCGACAAGATCCTGATACTCTTTGGTATTCAACCGTTTCCAGTGTAACTCGTCGTCACTCACGCTGCGTACAGCGCGGGCTGGCGTACCCATCAACAACTGGCGTTTCTCGCCGCGAAAGCCCGCTTTGACAAAGCTCATGGCGGCAACAATGCTCTCTTCGCCAATGACCGCGCCATCCATAATCACGCTGTTCATCCCGACCAATGCATCGCGACCAATCACACAACCATGCAGGATCGCTCCGTGCCCGATATGGCCGTTTTCCCCAACGATGGTGTCAGTGTCGCAGTAGCCATGCATAATGCAGCCATCCTGAATATTGGCTCCCGCTTGCACGATCAACCGCCCGTAGTCACCACGCAGTGAGGCGAGTGGGCCGATGTAGACACCGGCTCCCACAATCACATCGCCAATCAATACTGCACTGGGATGGACAAACGCCGTCGGGTGAACCACCGGAATTAACCCCTCAAAGGCGTAATAGCTCACGGTTGTTAACGTCCTTTCCACACCGGATCGCGCTTCTCGGCAAACGCCAGCGGCCCTTCAATGGCATCTTCCGAATGCAGAACCGACGGATAGTGTTTCAACACGCCGCTGCGAATATAGCGATACGCTTCTTCTACCGGCATTTCGCTGGTGGTGCGGTAGATCTCTTTCAGCGCCGCAATCGCCAGCGGAGCGCTGTTAACCAGCTGCTGCGCCAGTTCGCGGGCGTTATCCATCAGTTCCGCCTGGCTAACCACGCGGTTGACTATCCCCCAACGCAGCGCCTCTTCTGCGCCCATTCGTCTGCCGGTCATCACCATTTCATTGACGATGGCAGGCGGCAGGATCTTCGGCAGACGCAGCACGCCGCCGCTGTCAGGAACGATGCCCAGTTTGGCTTCCGGCAGGGCGAAGCTGGCGTTATCGGCACAGACAATAAAATCTGCCGCCAGTGCCAGTTCAAAGCCGCCGCCAAAGGCGTAGCCGTTCACAGCGGCGATAACTGGTTTGTCGAGATTGAAAATTTCGGTTAATCCCGCAAAACCACCCGGGCCAAAGTCAGCATCCGGTGCTTCGCCTTCTGCTGCCGCTTTTAAATCCCAGCCCGCGGAAAAGAATTTCTCTCCGGCACCGGTAATAATGGCGACACGTAATTGCGGATCGTCACGGAAATTTAGAAATACTTCGCCCATTTCAAAGCTGGTTTTTGCATCAATAGCATTCGCTTTTGGGCGATCAAGGGTAATTTCCAGAATTGATCCATTGCGGGTCAGATGTAATGATTCACTCATTCCTTTTCTCCATTTTTGCTTTTTCAGGGACGACAACATCTCTGCAAAAAATGCATATTGTTTTAGAGCGTGATTATTAGCTGGCAGGGTAGTTCCCTGCCGTTTCATTTATTTAAGATTCTTTCTAATTATTTTCCCCGAGCAATTACGTGGCAGATCTTTTCTGATCTCCAGATAAGAGGGCACTTTAAATTTCGCCATATTTTGTTCGCAGAAGCGGAAAAATTCCTCTTCGCTCAATGTTTCACCTTCATTCAGCACCACAAATGCTTTGATGGCTTCATCGCGTATCGAATCTTTAATACCCACAACCACGATGTCCTGAATTTTTGGATGGGTGGCGATGATATTTTCCAGCTCCACGCAGGAGACATTCTCGCCACCGCGTTTGATCATATTGCAGCGGCGATCGACGAAATAAAAAAAGCCCTCTTCGTCGCGGTATCCGGTATCGCCGGTATGTAGCCAGCCATCGGCTTCCAGTACTTTCGCAGTGGCTTTCGGGTTGAGAAAATACTCTTTGAAGATGGTTTTCCCTGGTACGCCTTTAATACAGATTTCACCGAGCTCACCAGCCGGGAGGGGACGATTGTGATCGTCGCGGATCTCCGCTTCGTAGCAAAAGCCCGCCCGACCAATCGACGGCCAGCGTCGTTTATCGCCAGGGCGATCGCCGATAATGCCCACAATGGTTTCCGTCATCCCATAAGACGTCAGCAAGCGAACGCTGAAGCGTTCACAAAACGCGTCTTTTTCCTGCTCCGACAGGTTGAGATAAAACATCACTTCCCGCAGGCAGTGTTGCCGATCGTTCGCTGAAGGCGGCTGCACCATCAACGTACGAATCATCATCGGAATACATTCGGTAATGGTGGCGCGGTACTTCTGCACCTGTCCCCAGAAGGCGCGGGCGCTGTATTTCTCGACCAGCACAAAGGTGGCCCCGGCAGAAAACGCCGCCATCGCCGCAGTACACTGGCAGTCAATATGAAACGCAGGCATTACCGTCAGGTAGACGTCATCGTCACGCAGTGCACACTGCCAGGCGGAGTAATATCCAGCGAAGCGCAGGTTGTAATGGGTAATCACCACACCTTTCGGTCGGGAGGTAGTGCCGGAGGTGAAGAGAATTTCCGCCGTATCGTCAGTCGATAGCGGCGGTGCATAGCACAAGGTGGCAGGTTGTTGATTTTTCAGTTGAGTAAACGAACTCACGCCATCATCAGCGGGAAGTGCCACATCTGTCAGGCAAATGTGCCGCAACTGAGAGGCATCTTCCTGCTGAATCTGTTGATACATAGGATAAAATTGCGCACTGGTCACCAGCAGGCACGCCTGGCTATTTTGCAGGATCCACGCGCTTTCCTCGCGTAACAGGCGGGCGTTAATCGGCACCATAATCGCGCCAATTTTTGCCAGCCCGAACCAGCAAAAGATAAATTCCGGGCAGTTGTCGAGATGTAGAGCAACCTTGTCGCCTTTGCGAATCCCCAGCGTATAAAACAGGTTTGCCGTGCGGTTAATCTCCTGATTTAACTCAAGATAACTATACCGGTTAACGACTCCGCTGCTGGATTCACAAATCAGCGCCGTTTTATGACCGTAAACGTCCGCCAGATCGTCCCACATTTGACGTAGATGTTGTCCGCCAATGATATCCATTGCACCTCTATCCATTGTTGTTCGTTTGTTATTGGGCGGGCGCTAGTCAGGCAAGCCGACTGACGCCACGCGTTTAGTCCTCAACTTTGGCCAGACCTTTGCTGACCAACTCCTGAATGTCGTTTTCGCTGTAGCCGATATTTTTCAAAATGGCAGCCGTGTCCATGCCATGTGAGGGCATTCCGCGCCAGATTTTTCCGGGGTTATTTTTGAATTTCGGCATGATATTCGGCCCCTTGCAGGTGCGACCATCCATCGTTTGCCACTGAGTGATTGATTCGCGAGCCACATACTGTGGATTGCTTTCCAGTTCCGGTACGGTCAGTACTTTGGCACAGGCGATATTCAGTTCGGCAAAGCGTTCTTTAACTTCTGCGATGGTATGTGCAGCCAGCCAGGCATCGAGTTTCTCTTCTACCAGTGGGCCGTAAGGGCATTCGATACGGTGGATAAGCTGAGTGCCTTCCGGGATTTCTGGCGTGCCAAGCAGATGTGCGAGGCCAATATCTTTAAAACACTCTTCAATTTGGGTAATGCCCACCAGTTCCATCACGATGTAGCCGTCGGCGCATTTGTACAGACCGCAACCGGCGTAGTAGGGATCTTTACCTTTGGTCATGCGCGGGCACATTTCGCCGCCGTTGAAGTAATCCATCATGAAGTACTGGCCCATACGCAGCATCACTTCATACATGGCGATGTCGATACTTTCGCCTTTACCGGTTTCACGCACTTTATGCAATGCTGCCAGCGCCGCCGTGGTGGCGGTCAGGCCAGAAAAGTAATCGGCGGTATACGGGAAGGCAGGCATTGGCTGGTCAACATCACCGTTCTGAATCAGGTAACCACTGAAGGCCTGGGCGATAGTGTTATAGGCCGGAAGATTGGTGTACTCCTCGGTGCCGTACTGACCAAAACCGGACAGGTGAGCGATAACCAGTTTCGGGTTGTGCTGCCACAGGACTTCATCGGTAATGCCACGACGGGCAAAGGCCGGACCTTTACTGGCTTCGATGAAGATATCGGTGGTTTCCATTAATTTCAGAAACGCTTCGCGGCCTTCATCTTTGAAAATATTTAACGACAGCGCGTGCAAATTGCGGCGGGAGAGCTGCGGGTAGTTCGGTTGAACGCGAATGGTGTCGGCCCAGGCGACGTTCTCGATCCAGATAACTACCGCCCCCCATTCTGCGAACATTTGCCCGGCAAACGGTCCGGCGATTTCGATACCAGAGAAGACAACGCGCAATCCGGCCAGCGGCCCGAATTTCGGCATGGGTAGATGATCCATTATTAGCTCCTGAAAAATTTATGTAGCGCATGACTGCCGGATGTGGCGTAAACGCCTTATCCGGCCGACCGTAGGCCTGATAAGACGCGTCAGCGTCGCATCAGGCAGCGCACGGACTTAGCGGTATTGCTTCAGCACCGCGCGACCCAGCGTCAGGATCTGCATTTCGTCAGATCCCCCGGAGACGCGGTCTACACGCAGATCACGCCAGAAGCGGCTGATGCGGTGGTTGCCCGCAATCCCGACACCGCCCAGCACCTGCATTGCGCTATCCACCACTTCAAATGCCGCATTGGCGCAGAAGTATTTGCACATCGCTGCATCGCCAGAGGTGATGGTGCCGTTGTCTGCTTTCCACGCTGCTTCATACAGCATGTTTTTCATGGAGTTTAATTTGATCGCCATGTGGGCGAATTTTTCCTGAATCAACTGGAAACGACCAATAGCCTCGCCAAACTGCACGCGCTGGTTGGCGTAGCGCGCCGCATCTTCAAAGGCGCACATCGCCGTACCGTAGTTGGTCAGGGCTACCAGGAAACGTTCATGGTCGAACTCTTCTTTGACGCGGTTAAAGCCGTTACCTTCCCGACCGAACATGTCTTTCTCGTCCAGTTCCACGTCGTCAAAGGTGATTTCACAGCAGCTATCCATACGCAGACCGAGCTTTTCAAGTTTGGTCACTTTGATGCCCGGTTTGCTCATATCAACAAACCATTCGGTGTAGACAGGTTTGTCCGGAGAAGCCCCGTCGCGCGCCATCACAACGATGTACGGGGTGTAGGCGCTGCTGGTAATAAAACACTTACTACCATTAAGATAAATCTTACCATTTCTACGGGTATAAGTCGTTTTCAGGCTACCCACGTCGGAGCCCGCGCCCGGTTCGGTAATCGCTGAGTTCCACATCTGCTTACCGGTGCCGCGGAAAGCCATAATCTTGTCGATCTGCTCTTGTGTGCCTTCGCGCAGGAAGGTATTGAACCCGCCCGGCAACTGGTACAGCACATAGGTTGGTGCCCCCAGACGTCCCAGCTCCATCCACACGGCGGCGAGAGTAACAAACCCCGCGTCCAGACCACCGTGCTCTTCAGGGATCAGCAGACTGTCGATACCCATATCCGCCAGTGCTTTGACAAAACGTTCCGGGTAGACGCTGTCACGGTCGCACTCGGCAAAATAGGCCTCCCAGTTTTCGCTGGCCATCAGTTCGCGGATACCGGCGACAAACAGTTCCTGCTCATCATTTAAATTAAAATCCATCTTTCAACCTCTTGATATTTTGGGGGTTAATTAATCTTTCCAGTTCTGTTTCGCGTCTTTAATAAAGGAGAGCGTCACCATAATGTTGACGAAGAACAGCGGGCATCCTCCGGCGATAATGGCAGTTTGAATCGGTTTCAGGCCGCCGAGCGCCAGCAAAACAATACCGATAATGCCAACCAGAATTGACCAGCCGATACGCACCAGCAGCGGTGGTTCTTCACCATCGCGTACTTCGCGGCAAGTGGACATCGCCAGGGTATAAGAGCAGGCGTTAACCAGCGTAACGGTGGCAATAAAGCAGAGGATGAAGAAGCCCCACATGGTGGCGGTGCTGAGTGGCAGAGCGGCCCAGGTTTCGATGATGGCGCGCGCCACACCGTACTGTTCGATCAGATTTGGAATGTTGATGATGTTTTTATCCATCAACAGCAGAGTGTTACTACCGAGCACGGTCCACAGGATCCAGGTTGACGCTGTCAGCCCCATCACCATGCCGAAGCACAGTTCACGCACAGTACGACCACGGGAGATGCGGGCGAGGAAGATACTCATCTGGATAGCGTAAATCACCCACCATGCCCAGTAGAACACGGTCCAGCCCTGCGGGAAGCCGCCTTTAGCGATGGGATCGGTATAGAACAACATGCGCGGCAGATACATCAGCAACATCCCCACCGAATCGGTGAAGTAGTTCATGATGAAGCTGGCACCGCTGACAATGAACACCCAACCCAGCATCAGGAAGCTCAGGTAACTACGCACGTCACTGGCGATACGTACCCCTTTTTGCAGACCGCAAGCGACGCAAATGGCGTTGAGGATAATCCAGCAGGTAATGATGATAGCGTCCAGTTGCAGGGTATGCGGAATGCCAAACAACCATTGCATACACTCGGTCACCAGCGGCGTGGCAAGGCCCAGACTGGTACCCATCGCGAAGATCAAGGCGACGAGATAGAAGTTGTCGACGATAGTGCCGAACAACCCTTTGGCGTGTTTTTCACCTACCAGCGGCACTAGTGTCGAGCTGGGGCGAATCACTTCCATTTTGCGGACAAAGAAGAAGTAAGCGAAGGCGACTGAAAGGAAGCTGTAAGTGGCCCACGGCAGAGGTCCCCAGTGGAACAAGCTGTAAGCCAGCCCCAACTCTTTCGCCCCTGTCGAGTTCGGTTCTAAGCCAAACGGCGGGGTGGAGATGTAGTAGTAGATCTCAATCGATCCCCAGAACAGTACGGCAGCAGACGTACAGGAGGCGAACATCATAAAGATCCAACTGGCGGTACTAAATTCAGGTGGTTCGTTACCTAAACGCTTTTTGGCATACGGGCCAAACACCAGCCAGAACCAACCGAAAAGCATCACTACCATATACCATTCAAATGCCCATCCCCATACATTGGTGACGTAACTGAATACAGCATTAATAACGACATTCGCTGCATCCAGATCTCTGACTGTAAGCCAACAAAGTATGCCGACGATTATTAATGGCGGAAAGAAAACCTTCGGTTCTATTCCCGTTTTTCTCTTTTCATTCTTCATGAGTTAATTCCACTGTGAAAATGAATATTTATTTTGCGTTCCCGTTTGTTTTATTTTTGTTAACATTTAATATAATTATTATTAACCTCGTGGACGCGTTAATGGCTAACTCATAATGGGTATTCAATTGGCTGCGTTCTGTGATGTTAGTCACAGTTTTTTATCGGGTAAAAACAGGGCGTCTTTGTGTAAATATTCATTGTTTATCAATGTGATAAGTTTGATTGTGAGTAAAAAAATAGCATCTGACTTTCAATATTGGTGATCCATAAAGCAATATTGAAAATTTCTTTTTGCTACGCCATGTTTTCAATATTGGTGAGGGACTTAACAATATTGAAAGTTGGATTTATCTGCGTGTGACATTTTCAATATTGGTGATTAAAGTTTTATTTCCAAATTAAAGGGCGTGATATCTGTAATTAACACCACCGATATGAACGACGTTTCCTTCATGATTTCTGGAGATGCAATGAAGATTATTACTTGCTATAAGTGCGTGCCTGATGAACAGGATATTGCGGTCAATAATGCTGATGGTTCGTTAGACTTCAGTAAAGCCGATGCCAAAATAAGCCAATACGATCTCAACGCTATTGAAGCGGCTTGCCAGCTAAAGCAACAGGCAGCAGAGGCGCAGGTGACGGCCCTAAGTGTGGGCGGTAAAGCCCTGACCAACGCCAAAGGGCGTAAAGATGTGCTATCGCGCGGTCCGGATGAACTGATTGTGGTGATTGATGACCAGTTCGAGCAGGCACTGCCGCAACAAACGGCGAGCGTACTTGCTGCAGCCGCCCAGAAAGCAGGCTTTGATTTGATCCTCTGTGGCGATGGTTCTTCCGACCTTTATGCCCAGCAGGTTGGTTTGCTGGTAGGCGAAATCCTCAATATTCCGGCAGTTAACGGCGTCAGCAAAATTATCTCCCTGACGGCAGATACCCTCACCGTTGAGCGCGAACTGGAAGATGAAACAGAAACCTTAAGCATTCCGCTGCCTGCGGTTGTTGCTGTTTCCACTGATATCAACTCCCCACAAATTCCTTCGATGAAAGCCATTCTCGGCGCGGCGAAAAAGCCAGTCCAGGTATGGTCGGCGGCGGATATCGGTTTTAATGCAGAGGCAGCCTGGTCAGAACAACAGGTTGCCGCGCCGAAACAGCGCGAGCGTCAGCGCATCGTGATTGAAGGCGACGGCGAAGAACAGATCGCCGCATTTGCTGAAAATCTTCGCAAAGTCATTTAATTACAGGGGATGCTATGAACACGTTTTCTCAAGTCTGGGTATTCAGCGATACCCCTTCTCGTCTGCCGGAACTGATGAATGGTGCGCAGGCTTTAGCTAATCAAATCAATGCCTTTGTCCTCAATGATGCCGACGGCGCACAGGCAATCCAGCTAGGCGCTAATCATGTCTGGAAATTAAACGGCAAACCGGACGATCGGATGATCGAAGATTACGCCGGTGTCATGGCTGACACTATTCGCCAGCACGGCGCAGACGGTCTGGTGCTGTTGCCAAACACCCGTCGCGGCAAATTACTGGCGGCAAAACTGGGTTATCGCCTTAAAGCGGCGGTGTCTAATGATGCCAGCACCGTCAGCGTACAGGACGGTAAAGCGACAGTGAAACACATGGTTTACGGCGGTCTGGCGATTGGCGAAGAACGCATTGCCACGCCGTATGCGGTACTGACCATCAGCAGCGGCACGTTTGATGCGGCTCAGCCAGACGCGTCACGCACTGGCGAAACGCACACCGTGGAGTGGCAGGCTCCGGCTGTGGCGATTACCCGCACGGCAACCCAGGCGCGCCAGAGCAACAGCGTCGATCTCGACAAAGCCCGTCTGGTGGTCAGCGTCGGTCGCGGTATTGGCAGCAAAGAGAACATTGCGCTGGCAGAACAGCTTTGCAAGGCGATAGGTGCGGAGCTGGCCTGTTCTCGTCCGGTGGCGGAAAACGAAAAATGGATGGAGCACGAACGCTATGTCGGTATCTCCAACCTGATGCTGAAACCTGAACTGTACCTGGCGGTGGGGATCTCCGGGCAGATCCAGCACATGGTTGGTGCTAACGCGTCGCAAACCATTTTCGCCATCAACAAAGATAAAAATGCGCCGATCTTCCAGTTCGCGGATTACGGCATTGTTGGCGACGCCGTGAAGATCCTTCCGGCACTGACCGCAGCTTTAGCGCGTTGATCCACTCTGGCAGGGCTGCATTTTGGCCCTGCCGCTGACAGGGAGTTCTTATGTCCGAAGATATCTTTGACGCCATCATCGTCGGTGCAGGGCTTGCCGGTTCGGTTGCCGCACTGGTGCTCGCCCGCGAAGGGGCGCAAGTGTTAGTTATCGAGCGTGGCAATTCCGCAGGTGCCAAGAACGTTACCGGCGGGCGTCTCTATGCCCACAGCCTGGAACACATTATTCCTGGTTTCGCCGAATCCGCCCCCGTAGAACGCCTGATCACCCATGAAAAACTCGCGTTTATGACGGAAAAGTCAGCGATGACCATGGACTACTGCAATGGCGACGAAACCTCGCCATCCCAGCGTTCTTACTCCGTTTTGCGCAGTAAATTTGATGCCTGGTTGATGGAGCAGGCCGAAGAAGCGGGCGCGCAGTTAATTACCGGGATCCGCGTCGATAACCTTGTACAGCGCGATGGCAAAGTTGTCGGCGTAGAAGCCGATGGCGATGTGATTGAAGCGAAAACGGTGATCCTTGCTGACGGGGTGAACTCCATTCTTGCCGAAAAGCTGGGGATGGCAAAACGCGTTAAACCGACGGATGTGGCGGTTGGCGTGAAGGAACTGATCGAGTTACCGAAGTCGGTAATCGAAGACCGTTTTCAGTTGCAGGGTAATCAGGGCGCGGCTTGCCTGTTTGCGGGATCACCCACCGATGGCCTGATGGGCGGCGGCTTCCTTTATACCAATGAAAATACCCTGTCGCTGGGGCTGGTTTGTGGTTTGCATCATCTGCATGACGCGAAAAAATCGGTGCCGCAAATGCTGGAAGATTTCAAACAACATCCGGCCGTTGCACCGCTGATCGCGGGCGGCAAGCTGGTGGAATATTCCGCTCACGTAGTGCCGGAAGCAGGTATCAACATGCTGCCGGAGCTGGTCGGTGACGGCGTACTGATTGCCGGTGATGCCGCCGGAATGTGTATGAACCTCGGTTTTACCATTCGCGGTATGGATCTGGCGATTGCCGCCGGGGAAGCCGCAGCAAAAACTGTGCTTTCAGCGATGAAAAGCGACGATTTCAGTAAGCAAAAACTGGCGGAATATCGTCAGCATCTTGAGAGTGGCCCGCTGCGCGATATGCGTATGTACCAGAAACTACCGGCGTTCCTTGATAACCCACGCATGTTTAGCGGCTACCCGGAGCTGGCGGTGGGTGTGGCGCGTGACCTGTTCACCATTGATGGCAGCGCGCCGGAACTGATGCGCAAGAAAATCCTCCGCCACGGCAAGAAAGTGGGCTTCATCAATCTAATCAAGGATGGCATGAAAGGAGTGACCGTTTTATGACTTCTCCCGTCAATGTGGACGTCAAACTGGGCGTCAATAAATTCAATGTCGATGAAGAGCATCCGCACATCGTTGTGAAGGCCGATGCCGATAAACAGGCGCTGGAGCTGCTGGTGAAAGCGTGCCCCGCAGGTCTGTACAAGAAGCAGGATGACGGCAGTGTGCGCTTCGATTACGCCGGATGTCTGGAGTGCGGCACCTGTCGCATTCTGGGGCTGGGTTCGGCGCTGGAACAGTGGGAATACCCGCGCGGCACCTTTGGTGTGGAGTTCCGTTACGGCTGATGTTGGTTTGATACGTAATGCCGTACTGACTCTCATTGCAAAAAAACAGGAATAACCCATGCAACCGTCCAGAAACTTTGATGATCTTAAATTCTCCTCTATTCACCGCCGCATTTTGCTGTGGGGAAGCGGTGGTCCGTTTCTGGATGGTTATGTACTGGTAATGATTGGCGTGGCGCTGGAGCAACTGACTCCGGCGCTGAAACTGGACGCTGACTGGATTGGCTTGCTGGGCGCGGGAACGCTCGCCGGGCTGTTCGTTGGCACATCGCTGTTTGGCTATATATCCGATAAAGTCGGACGGCGCAAAATGTTCCTCATTGATATCATCGCCATCGGCGTGATATCGGTGGCGACGATGTTTGTCTCATCCCCCGTCGAACTGTTGGTGATGCGGGTACTCATCGGCATTGTCATCGGTGCAGATTATCCCATTGCCACCTCAATGATCACCGAGTTCTCCAGTACCCGTCAGCGGGCATTTTCCATCAGCTTTATCGCCGCCATGTGGTATGTCGGCGCGACCTGCGCCGATCTGGTCGGCTACTGGCTTTATGATGTGGAAGGCGGCTGGCGCTGGATGCTGGGTAGCGCGGCGATCCCCTGTTTGTTGATTTTGATTGGTCGATTCGAACTGCCTGAATCTCCCCGCTGGCTGTTACGCAAAGGGCGAGTAAAAGAGTGCGAAGAGATGATGATCAAACTGTTTGGCGAACCGGTGGCTTTCGATGAAGAGCAGCCGCAGCAAACCCGTTTTCGCGATCTGTTTAATCGCCGCCATTTTCCTTTTGTTCTGTTTGTTGCCGCCATCTGGACCTGCCAGGTGATCCCAATGTTCGCCATTTACACCTTTGGCCCGCAAATCGTTGGTTTGTTGGGGTTGGGGGTTGGCAAAAACGCGGCACTGGGGAATGTGGTGATTAGCCTGTTCTTTATGCTTGGCTGTATTCCGCCGATGCTGTGGTTAAACACCGCCGGACGGCGTCCATTGTTGATTGGCAGTTTTGCCATGATGACGCTGGCGCTGGCGGTTTTGGGGCTGATCCCGGATATGGGGATCTGGCTGGTAGTGATGGCCTTTGCGGTGTATGCCTTTTTCTCTGGCGGGCCAGGTAATTTGCAGTGGCTCTATCCTAATGAACTCTTCCCGACAGATATCCGCGCCTCTGCCGTGGGCGTGATTATGTCCTTAAGTCGTATTGGCACTATTGTTTCGACCTGGGCACTGCCAATCTTTATCAATAATTACGGTATCAGTAACACGATGTTAATGGGGGCGGGTATCTCGCTGTTTGGCTTGTTGATTTCCGTAGCGTTTGCCCCGGAGACTCGAGGGATGTCACTGGCGCAGACCAGCAACATGACGATCCGCGGGCAGCGAGCGGGGTAATTTATTCAGATTTCTCTCTTTTCTGAATCAATATTATTGACTATAAGCTGCGTGAATATATGACTACACTTTGTGGGAAAACAAAGGCGTAATCACGCGGGCTACCTATGATTCTTATAATTTATGCGCATCCGTATCCGCATCATTCCCATGCGAATAAACGGATGCTTGAACAGGCAAGGACGCTGGAAGGCGTCGAAATTCGCTCTCTTTATCAACTCTATCCTGACTTCAATATCGATATTGCCGCCGAGCAGGAGGCGCTGTCTCGCGCCGATCTGATCGTCTGGCAGCACCCGATGCAGTGGTACAGCATTCCACCGCTCCTCAAACTTTGGATCGATAAAGTTTTCTCGCACGGCTGGGCTTACGGTCACGGCGGTACGGCGCTGCATGGCAAACATTTGCTGTGGGCGGTGACGACCGGCGGCGGAGAAAGCCATTTTGAAATTGGTGCGCATCCGGGCTTTGATGTGCTGTCGCAGCCGCTACAGGCGACGGCAATCTACTGCGGGCTGAACTGGCTGCCACCGTTTGCCATGCACTGTACCTTTATTTGTGACGACGAGACCCTCGAAGGACAGGCGCGTCACTATAAGCAACGTCTGCTGGAATGGCAGGAGGCACATCATGGATAGTCATACCTTGATTCAGGCGCTGATTTATCTCGGTTCGGCGGCGCTGATTGTACCCATTGCAGTACGCCTCGGTCTGGGATCGGTACTTGGCTACCTGATCGCCGGCTGCATTATTGGCCCGTGGGGGCTGCGACTGGTGACCGATGCCGAATCTATTCTGCACTTTGCCGAGATTGGCGTGGTGCTGATGCTGTTTATTATCGGCCTCGAACTCGATCCACAAAGGCTGTGGAAGCTGCGTGCGGCGGTGTTCGGTGGTGGCGCATTGCAGATGGTGATTTGCGGCGGCCTGCTGGGGCTGTTCTGTATGTTACTTGGGCTGCGCTGGCAGGTCGCGGAACTGATCGGCATGACGCTGGCGCTCTCCTCTACGGCGATTGCCATGCAGGCGATGAATGAACGCAATCTGATGGTAACGCAAATGGGCCGCAGTGCCTTTGCGGTGCTGCTGTTCCAGGATATCGCGGCGATCCCGCTGGTGGCGATGATCCCGCTACTGGCGGCGAGCAGTGCCTCGACGACGATGGGCGCATTTGCTCTCTCGGCGTTAAAAGTGGCGGGTGCGCTGGTGCTGGTGGTACTGCTGGGGCGCTATGTCACGCGTCCGGCGCTGCGTTTTGTTGCCCGCTCTGGCTTGCGGGAAGTGTTTAGTGCCGTGGCTTTATTCCTTGTGTTTGGCTTTGGTTTGCTGCTGGAAGAGGTTGGCTTGTCGATGGCGATGGGCGCGTTTCTGGCGGGCGTACTGCTGGCAAGCTCGGAATACCGTCATGCGCTGGAAAGCGATATCGAACCGTTTAAAGGTTTGCTGTTGGGGCTGTTTTTCATCGGTGTTGGCATGTCGATAGACTTTGGCACGCTGCTTGAAAATCCATTGCGCATTGTCATTTTGCTGCTCGGTTTCCTCATCATCAAAATCGCCATGCTGTGGCTGATTGCCCGGCCGTTGCAGGTGCCAAATAAACAGCGTCGCTGGTTTGCGGTGCTGTTAGGGCAGGGCAGTGAGTTTGCCTTTGTGGTATTTGGTGCGGCGCAAATGGCGAATGTGCTGGAGCCGGAGTGGGCGAAATCGCTGACCCTGGCGGTGGCGCTGTCGATGGCGGCAACGCCGATTCTGCTGGTGATCCTCAATCGCCTTGAGCAATCTTCTACTGAAGAGGCGCGTGAAGCCGATGAGATCGACGAAGAACAGCCGCGGGTAATCATTGCCGGATTCGGTCGTTTTGGGCAGATCACCGGACGTTTACTGCTCTCCAGCGGGGTGAAAATGGTGGTGCTCGATCACGACCCGGACCATATCGAAACGCTGCGTAAATTCGGTATGAAAGTGTTTTATGGCGATGCCACGCGGATGGATTTACTGGAATCTGCGGGAGCGGCGAAAGCGGAAGTGCTGATTAACGCCATCGACGATCCGCAAACCAACCTGCAACTGACGGAGATGGTGAAAGAACATTTCCCGCATTTGCAGATTATTGCCCGCGCCCGCGATGTCGACCACTACATTCGTTTGCGTCAGGCAGGCGTTGAAAAGCCAGAGCGAGAAACCTTTGAAGGTGCGCTGAAAACCGGGCGTCTGGCACTGGAAAGTTTAGGTCTGGGGCCGTATGAAGCGCGAGAACGCGCCGATGTGTTCCGCCGCTTTAATATTCAGATGGTGGAAGAGATGGCAATGGTTGAGAACGACACCAAAGCCCGCGCGGCGGTCTATAAACGCACCAGCGCGATGTTAAGTGAGATCATTACCGAGGACCGCGAACATCTGTCATTAATTCAACGACATGGCTGGCAGGGAACCGAAGAAGGTAAACATACCGGCAACATGGCGGATGAACCGGAAACGAAACCCTCATCCTAATAAAGAGTGACGTAAATCACACTTTACAGCTAACTGTTTGTTTTTGTTTCATTGTAATGCGGCGAGTCCAGGGAGAGAGCGTGGACTCGCCAGCAGAATATAAAATTTTCCTCAACATCATCCTCGCACCAGTCGACGACGGTTTACGCTTTACGTATAGTGGCGACAATTTTTTTTATCGGGAAATCTCAATGATCAGTCTGATTGCGGCGTTAGCGGTAGATCGCGTTATCGGCATGGAAAACGCCATGCCGTGGAACCTGCCTGCCGATCTCGCCTGGTTTAAACGCAACACTTTAAATAAACCCGTAATTATGGGCCGCCATACCTGGGAATCCATCGGTCGTCCGCTGCCAGGACGCAAAAATATTATCCTCAGCAGTCAACCGGGTACTGACGATCGCGTTACGTGGGTGAAATCGGTTGATGAAGCCATCGCGGCGTGTGGTGACGTACCAGAAATCATGGTGATTGGCGGTGGTCGCGTTTATGAGCAGTTCCTGCCCAAAGCGCAAAAACTGTATCTGACGCATATCGACGCAGAAGTGGAAGGCGACACCCATTTCCCGGATTACGAGCCGGATGACTGGGAATCGGTATTCAGCGAATTCCACGACGCTGATGCGCAGAACTCTCATAGCTATTGCTTTGAGATTCTGGAGCGGCGGTAAGTTTGTATATTAGAATTCCGGCATCACTGATACGTGCAGATATCCGTGTTTACTAGACGTATAAATTGTACAGGAGCACGATATCATGACTGCAAAACGTACCACACAAAGTGTGACCGTCACCGTCGACCGTGAGTTAGTCAATCGCGCTCGTGATGCAGGCTTAAATATGAGCGCCACCCTTACGGTTGCGCTCAATGCTGAACTTAAAAAACATGCAGCAACACGTTGGCGTGAAGAGAACGCAGAAGCTATCGCTGCGTTAAATCAATTGGCTGATGAAACCGGATGTTTCTCTGATGAGTACCGGAGCTTCTAGCGATGCAATTTACGGTATACCGCAGTCGCGGCAGGAACGCCGCGTTTCCCTTTGTTATCGATGTTACCAGCGACATTATTGGTGAGATTAATCGCCGTATTGTTATTCCATTAACACCTATTGAACGATTTATCCGTATTCGCCCTCCAGAACGGCTTAACACAATCCTTTTACTGGTAGACGGCTCATGACGCATGAGACTGCAACTGTTCCAGTTAACGCGCTGGGAACGAAATTTTGCGATGCCAGCGCGCACCGAACGTTGATTAAAGGAGCATTAGATTTTATGCTCGACGGGATTTAAGACGCGGCCGCCTCTCCCTCACCCATATCTTTATGCCGGTTCGACGGCTGGACAAAATACTGTTTATCTTCCCAGCGCAGGCAGGTTAATGTACCACCCCAGCAGCAGCCAGTATCCAGCGCGTAAATACCTTCCGGTGTACCTTTGCCTTCCAGCGATGCCCAGTGACCAAAGGCGATGCTGTATTCTTCAGCGACAGGGCCAGGAATCGCAAACCACGGTTTCAGTGGGGCAGGGGCCTCTTCCGGCGATTCTTTGCTGTACATATCCAGTTGACCGTTCGGGAAGCAAAAACGCATACGGGTAAAGGCGTTGGTGATAAACCGCAGTCTTCCCAGCCCCCGCAATTCCGGTGACCAGTTATTTGGCATATCGCCGTACATAGCATCAAGAAAGAAGGGATAGGAGTCACTCGACAGCACCGCTTCTACATCGCGCGCGCACTCTTTGGCGGTCTGTAGATCCCACTGTGGCGTGATCCCGGCGTGGGCCATCACCAGCTTTTTCTCTTCGTCGATTTGCAGCAGAGGCTGGCGACGCAGCCAGTTAAGCAGCTCGTCGGCATCCGGCGCTTCCAGCAGCGGTGTCAGGCGATCTTTCGGTTTATTGCGGCTGATCCCGGCAAATACCGCCAGCAGATGCAGATCGTGATTGCCCAGCACCAGACGTACGCTGTCGCCTAAGGATTTCACATAGCGCAGAACATCCAGCGAACCAGGGCCGCGCGCGACCAGATCGCCTGTCAGCCAGAGGGTGTCTTTCCCAGGGGTAAATTCTACTTTATGCAGTAATGCGATCAGTTCATCGTAACAACCATGAACGTCGCCAATAAGGTATGTCGCCATATTCTTTTAATGAATGAGTGTGGGAACGGCGAGTCGGAATACGGGAATGTCGATGCTGAAAGGGACGCCATTTTCATCGATCATTTCGTAGTGACCCTGCATGGTGCCCAGCGGGGTTTCAATGATTGCACCGCTGGTGTACTGGTACTCTTCGCCAGGCGCGATAAGTGGCTGGACGCCAACCACTCCTTCGCCCTGGACTTCGGTTTCACGGCCATTGCCATTGGTGATCAGCCAGTAACGCCCCAACAACTGCACTGGCGCTCGCCCCAGATTGCGTATGGTTACGGTATAAGCAAAAACGTAACGTTCATTATCAGGTGAAGATTGTGCCTCAATGTAGACGCTTTGAACCTGAATACACACTCGGGGCGAATTGATCATCGTTAACTCTCCTGCAAAGGCGCGTTCTCCGCCAGATAGTTCGCCATCTGGCAATATTGCGCGACAGAGATATTTTCCGCTCGCATCGCCGGGTCGATCCCCATTCCGGTTAACACCTCGACGCTAAACAGGTTGCCGAGGCTGTTACGAATGGTTTTACGACGCTGGTTAAAGGCTTCGGTGGTGATGCGGCTCAACACGCGAACATCTTTAACCGGGTGAGGCATCGTTGCATGAGGAACCAGGCGCACGACGGCGGAATCCACTTTGGGTGGTGGTGTAAAGGCTGACGGCGGAACTTCCAGCACCGGGATCACGTTGCAATAGTATTGCGCCATGACGCTTAATCGACCATACGCTTTGCTGTTCGGTCCTGCAACCAGACGATTCACCACCTCTTTTTGCAACATAAAGTGCATGTCGGCAATGGCATCAGTATAGCTAAACAGATGGAACATCAACGGCGTGGAGATGTTATAAGGCAGGTTGCCGAAAACACGCAGCGGCTGACCCATTTTCTCGGCCAGTTCGCCAAAGTTAAAGGTCATCGCATCCTGCTGATAAATCGTCAGTTTCGGGCCTAAGAATGGATGCGTTTGCAGACGTGCCGCCAGATCGCGGTCAAGTTCGATGACCGTCAGCTGGTCCAGACGTTCGCCGACCGGTTCGGTCAATGCCGCCAGACCGGGACCGATTTCGACCATCGCCTGGCCCTTCTGCGGGTTAATGGCAGAAACAATGCTGTCGATCACGAACTGATCGTTGAGAAAGTTTTGCCCGAAGCGTTTACGGGCTAAGTGGCCCTGGTGGACTCGATTATTCATTGGGTGTTAACAATCATTTTGATGGCGAGATTAAGCGCCGTAATAAAACTGCCGACATCGGCTTTACCACGTCCCGCCAGTTCAAGCGCGGTACCGTGATCTACTGATGTGCGAATAAAGGGCAGGCCCAGCGTAATGTTCACACCGCGCCCGAAGCCCTGGTATTTTAGCACGGGAAGACCCTGATCGTGGTACATCGCCAGCACGGCGTCGGCGTTATCAAGATATTTCGGCTGAAACAGGGTATCGGCAGGCAGCGGCCCGTTGAGTTTCATCCCCTGCGCCCGCAGCTTGTCGAGCACCGGAATAATGGTGTCTATCTCTTCCGTACCCATATGACCGCCTTCGCCCGCGTGCGGATTAAGGCCGCAGACCAGAATGCGCGGTTCGGCAATACCAAATTTGGTGCGCAAATCGTGATGCAAAATAGCAATCACTTCGTGCAAAAGCGCAGGGGTGATAGCGTCTGCGATATCGCGCAGCGGTAAATGCGTCGTTGCCAGCGCCACGCGAAGTTCTTCGGTCGCCAGCATCATCACCACTTTTTTCGCCTGCGAACGCTCTTCGAAAAACTCGGTATGACCGGTAAACGGAATGCCTGCGTCGTTAATGACGCCTTTATGCACGGGGCCTGTGATCAGCGCAGCAAATTCACCGTTCAGACAGCCATCACACGCTCGCGCCAGCGTTTCCACCACATAATGCCCATTTTCAACCGCTAACTGCCCCGCAGTGACAGATTCACGTAGCGCGACAGGAAGTAGCGTTAATGTGCCCGCAGTTTGCGGTTGTGCAGGGGAGTTGGGGGAATAAGGACGGAGGGTGAGCGGCAAACCGAGCATCGCTGCCCGGTCGGTAAGGAGAGTGGCATCGGCACAAACAACCAGTTCGACCGGCCACTCACGCTGTGCAAGCTGGACAACTAAGTCCGGGCCAATCCCGGCGGGCTCGCCGGGAGTGATCACAACACGTTGGGTTTTAACCATTAGTTGCTCAGGATTTTAACGTAGGCGCTGGCACGTTGTTCCTGCATCCAGCTTGCTGCTTCTTCCGAGAACTTACGGTTCATCAGCATGCGGTACGCACGATCTTTCTGCGCCGCGTCGGTTTTATCGACATTACGGGTATCCAGCAGTTCGATTAAATGCCAGCCGAATGAAGAGTGAACCGGTGCACTCATTTGACCTTTGTTCAGGCGGGTCAGGGCGTCACGGAAGGCCGGATCGAAAATATCTGGTGTAGCCCAACCGAGATCACCGCCCTGGTTAGCAGAGCCTGGATCCTGAGAGAACTCTTTCGCTGCGGCAGCAAAAGTCGTTTTACCACTCTTGATATCGGCAGCAATCTGTTCCAGTTTCACGCGGGCCTGTTCGTCAGTCATGATCGGTGACGGTTTCAGCAGAATATGGCGAGCATGAACTTCGGTCACCGAGATATTTTTGCTTTCGCCGCGCAGGTCGTTAACTTTCAGAATATGGAAGCCAACGCCGGAGCGAATCGGGCCAACAATGTCGCCTTTCTTCGCGGTGCTTAATGCCTGGGCGAAGATCCCCGGCAACTCCTGAATACGGCCCCAGCCCATCTGGCCGCCGTTCAGCGCCTGCTGGTCGGCAGAATGAGCAATCGCCAGCTTACCGAAATCAGCGCCGTTACGCGCCTGATCGACAATGGCACGCGCCTGGCTTTCCGCTTCGTTCACTTGATCAGAGGTCGGGTTTTCCGGCAGCGGGATCAGGATGTGGCTCAGGTTCAGCTCAGTGCTGGCGTCGTTTTGGTTACCCACCTGCTGCGCCAGGGATTCGACTTCCTGCGGCAGGATGGTGATGCGACGACGCACCTCGTTGTTACGCACTTCAGAGATAATCATCTCTTTGCGGATCTGGTTACGATAGGTGTTGTAGTTCAGACCATCGTAAGCCAGACGGCTGCGCATCTGATCCAGCGTCATGTTGTTCTGTTTCGCGATGTTAGCAATCGCCTGATCCAGCTGCTCATCGGAGATTTTCACTCCCATTTTCTGCCCCATCTGCAGGATGATTTGATCCATGATCAAACGTTCCATGATTTGGTGGCGCAGCGTCGCGTCATCAGGAAGTTGCTGTCTTGCCTGAGCAGCGTTCAGTTTTACCGACTGCATTAATCCATCAACGTCGCTTTCCAGCACGACGCCGTTATTGACGACGGCTGCGACTTTATCGACTACCTGGGGGGCAGCGAAACTGGTATTCGCGATCATGGCGATACCGAGAAGCAGCGTTTTCCAGTTCTTCATACTTTTTCCATTTCAATTAACCGCACTGCGGATTACGTGGTAAATCAACAAATCACAAAGTGTTTTGATACGGCAGAATGTTCGAACGCAGCATCTCTTGCGTACCCAGACCGTAGTTGGAGCTCAGGCCGCGAAGTTCGATGTTAAAGCCGATTGCGTTGTCATATACCGCATGTTGTTTATCGTTATCCCAACCGTTCAGCTTCCGCTCGTAACCGACGCGAATTGCATAGCAGCAGGAGCTGTATTGCACACCTAACATAGAGTCGGCTTGCTTGTTCGCATTGGTGTCGTAGTAGTAGGCCCCAACAATGGACCAACGATCGGCAATTGGCCAGCTGGCGACAGCACCTACCTGCGAAATACCATCTTTGTACTGAGGGGCATTCCAACGTTTATCTCTACTGTCTCTTGGCAGTGTAGCCTGAATATATTCCGGGCTGGCGTAACGGTAGTTCAGCTGCACCAGACGGTCTTCATCTCGGCGATACTCAATACTAGAACTACTGGTCGCCACGTTATCCAGGCGAGTGTCGTACTGAATCCCGCCACGCAATCCCCAACGCTCGGAGATACGCCAGTAGGTGTCGCCTGCCCACACCAGTGATCCCGTTTTGTCGTCATTCTCCCATGTTATGTTGTCATCGCCAGTGCGAGACTCCGTGAAATAGTAGATTTGACCAACGGAAATATTAAAACGTTCAACGGCAGCATCATCATATACGCGAGATGTGACACCGGTCGTCACCTGGTTAGCGGAGGCAATACGGTCAAGACCGCCGTAAGTCCGGTCCCGGAACAAGCCCGAATAATCGGATTGCAATAAGGCAGAGTCGTAGTTGTAGATATCGCTCTGATCGCGATACGGCACGTACAAATACTGCGCGCGCGGTTCCAGCGTTTGGGTAAAGCCCGGTGCCAGCAGATTCATATCACGTTCGAAGACCATTTTACCGTCAACTTTAAATTGCGGCATTACACGGTTAACAGAATCTGCCAACTTATTGTTTTGTGGATTGCTGTTATACCAGTCAAGATTAGTTTGCTGATAATGAGTTGCCAGCAACTTCGCTTCGGTATTGATGCTGCCCCAGTTATTAGAGAGCGGCAAATTGATGGTCGGTTCCAGGTGAACACGGGTTGCTTCAGGCATGTCGTCTCTGGTGTTTACAAAGTGCACTGCCTGGCCGTAAATGCGTGTATCAAACGGACCAACATCATTCTGGTAGTAGTTAACGTCTAACTGCGGCTCTGCCGAGTAGCTACTGGTGTTCTGTTCGCTGAAGACCTGGAACTGCTTGGTTGAAACGGTGGCATTGAAGTTTTGCACCGCATAGCCAACGCTGAATTTTTGCGTTGCGTAGCCGTCAGTACTGGAACCGTACTTGTTATCGAAATCATTGAAGTAGCTAGGATCGCTGACCTTGGTGTAGTCGACGTTGAAACGCCACACCTGATCCATGACCCCGGAGTGGTTCCAGTAGAATAACCAACGACGTGAACTGTCATCGTTCGGGTGTTCATCTTCATAGACTTTATCTGAAGGCAGATAGTCCAGTTCCATCAAGCCAGCGCCCGCCTGGGAGAGGTAGCGGAATTCGTTCTCCCACATGATATTGCCACGACGATGCATATAATGCGGCGTGATGGTGGCATCCATATTTGGCGCGATGTTCCAGTAATATGGCAGGTAGAACTCAAAGTAGTTGGTGGTGGTGTACTTGGCGTTCGGGATCAAGAAACCAGAGCGACGTTTGTCACCCACCGGCAACTGCAAATAGGGGCTATAAAAGATCGGTACCGGACCCACCTTAAAGCGGGCGTTCCAGATCTCCGCAACTTGTTCTTCGCGGTCATGAATAATTTCGCTACCTACCACGCTCCAGGTGTCAGAACCCGGCAGACAGGAGGTAAAGCTACCGTTATCCAGAATGGTATAGCGGTTTTCGCCACGTTGTTTCATCAGGTCCGCTTTACCGCGGCCCTGACGACCCACCATCTGGTAATCACCTTCCCAGACATTGGTATCTTTGGTGTTCAGATTCGCCCAGCCTTTCGGCCCTTTGAGGATCACTTGGTTATCGTCGTAATGGACATTACCGAGCGCATCAACGGTACGTACCGGCTCCGGTTGTCCTGGTGCCTCTTTTTGATGGAGCTGCACTTCGTCGGCCTGCAGACGGCTGTTACCCTGCATGATATCCACGCTGCCAGTAAACACGGCGTCATCCGGGTAGTCCCCTTTCGCGTGGTCAGCATTGATAGTCACGGGTAAGTCATTGGTATCGCCCTGTACCAGAGGACGATCATAGCTTGGCACGCCCAACATGCACTGTGAGGCGAGGTCGGCTGCCAGTCCCTGTTGACTATAAAGGGCGGTGGCAATCATGGTGGCCAGGAGAGTGGGGATACGTTTTTTCATACGTTGATTTTATTGTTCCATCATCGGTAACGTTGCGCGTGACAAACGGTCAGAGACTAACGTACTCGTCATCTCTACGCTAGTGTTAATCCTGTCCGAATAGCGTCAGTGGTGTTAGGCACGGCATTGAATGACAGGTATGATAATGCAAATTATAGGCGATGTCCCACAATTGACCGCAGCCGGAAAACGGTAAAAGCACCTTTATATTGTGGGAGATAGCCCTGATATCCGTGTGTCGATTTGGGGAATATATGCAGTATTGGGGAAAAATCATTGGCGTGGCCGTGGCCTTACTGATGGGCGGCGGCTTTTGGGGCGTAGTGTTAGGCCTGTTAATTGGCCATATGTTTGATAAAGCCCGTAGCCGTAAAATGGCGTGGTTCGCCAACCAGCGTGAGCGTCAGGCGCTGTTTTTTGCCACCACTTTTGAAGTGATGGGGCATTTAACCAAATCCAAAGGTCGCGTCACGGAGGCTGATATTCATATCGCCAGCCAGTTGATGGACCGAATGAACCTTCATGGCGCTTCCCGTACTGCGGCGCAAAACGCGTTCCGGGTGGGAAAATCAGACAATTACCCGCTGCGCGAAAAAATGCGCCAGTTTCGCAGTGTCTGCTTTGGTCGTTTTGACTTAATTCGTATGTTTCTGGAGATCCAGATTCAGGCAGCGTTTGCTGATGGTTCACTGCACCCGAATGAACGGGCGGTGCTGTATGTCATTGCCGAAGAGTTAGGCATCTCCCGCGCCCAGTTTGACCAGTTTTTGCGCATGATGCAGGGCGGTGCACAGTTTGGCGGCGGTTATCAGCAGCAATCTGGCGGTGGTAACTGGCAGCAAGCGCAGCGTGGCCCGACGCTGGAAGATGCCTGTAATGTGCTGGGCGTGAAGCCGACGGATGATGCGACCACCATCAAACGTGCCTACCGTAAGCTGATGAGTGAACACCATCCCGATAAGCTGGTGGCGAAAGGTTTGCCGCCTGAGATGATGGAGATGGCGAAGCAAAAAGCGCAGGAAATACAGCAGGCCTATGAATTGATTAAGCAGCAGAAAGGGTTTAAATGACCCTGTAAATGATGCTGAGTAACTGCCCACGATTAAAGGTGGCCGCCTTGGCGGTCACTTCTTTGAGAAAAGGCGTTTACTCAGAATGGTGGACAGGCTCAATGCACGGTTTACGGGAGGGGTTCTGTTGGTTTTATCGCGTTGACCCTGCTTAAGGTTGAGAGCTTTACGACGAGCGGAATTATATTTTTACGTCTTAAAAATAAAAAAACACATATCTGAATGAGCGATTTTTGAAAGTATATTTATTCAGAGTGCGCATGATGAGTTTTTAACTCAATGCGAGGCTATTACCATGAAAGTATCAGTTCCAGGCATGCCGGCTACACTTTTAAATATGAGCAATAACGATATTTATAAGATGGTGAGCGGGGACAAGATGGACGTGAAGATGAATATCTTTCAACGCTTGTGGGAGACGTTACGTCATCTGTTCTGGTCAGATAAACAGCCTGAGGCTTATAAACTTCTGTTCAATTTCGTGAATAACAAGGCTGGCAACATCAACGCCTCAGAATACTTTACTGGGGCTATCGACGAGAATGAGAGAGAAAAGTTTATCAATAGCCTGGAATTATTCAATAAACTCAAAACATGCGCAAAAAATCCGGATGAGATGGTCGCAAAGGCTAATATGTGCTGGGACACTCAGATCTACGGTGATATTGAGTTAAGTGTCACTTTTTTAATTGAAAATAATGAGATATGTACTCAGACGTTGAAGCTGTGCAAGGGCCTCGGTAGCTTGGGCGTTGATCTTAGAAACGCTTACCTTCCCGGCGTTGACATGAGGAATTGTTACCTTGGTAAAAAAACAATAATAGATAACAACGTCCTTTACTTGGAACCTGGGTGGAATGCTAACCTGGAAGGTGCTATCCTGGACGGTACTGACGCAATTATTATTAATAAAATCACCACCAAAAAAATTGCTACTGAAGAAATTACCACTAAACAAAGTACTGCTGAAGAAATTACTGACAACGCAATTATTGAATGAGCCAGAATAAGCTAAGGTTGAAGGGGCTGGAACGCCCCTTCAACCTTAGCAGTAGCGTGGGATGATTTCACAATTAGAAAGACCTGCATGATGAGCTAGAGAAGAGGCTGGTGATGCAAGGCGTCGTGCACGACGCGGATCACCGAGATGGGCATCGCCAACCAGACTGCTAATTAGCCCATGAATAACAATCAGAAAGGACCATAACAGACCCGATAAAATGAAATATTAGAGACGATCAACGGGTGAAAAAAAAGTTCAAAAATTCGCTGTGGAGCAGGAAGGGAATTACCGAATGGAAAGCGTAGCCACACGCAACGACTGAAAGCAGTTTGGCAGAAACAAAAAATCCCCGGACTCGGGGATTTATGTACAAGAGGCAGCCCTTAGGATGAGGGTATAAACGTACAGGAAAGGTTAAAAATCCGCTGGCGCTTTAAACGTCATACTATTGCCATACGCCGGATGGGTAATCGTCAGCATCTCTGCATGTAGCAACAAACGCGGTGCCATTGCTCTCGCTTCTGGTGATGCATAAAAACGATCGCCGAGAATCGGATGACCCAGCGCCAGCATATGCACACGCAGCTGATGCGAACGCCCGGTAATCGGTTTTAACACCACTCTTGCCGTGTTATCCGCCGCATACTCCACCACTTCATATTCCGTCTGCGCAGGTTTACCTGTTTCGTAACAGACTTTCTGTTTCGGGCGGTTTGGCCAGTCGCAAATCAGCGGCAGATCTACCAGACCTTCCGCAGGGGATGGATGCCCCCAGACGCGGGCCACATACTGCTTTTTCGGCTCGCGCTCGCGGAACTGGCGTTTTAACTCCCGCTCCGCGGCTTTGGTCAGCGCCACTACAATCACGCCGCTGGTAGCCATATCCAGACGATGCACCGATTCTGCCTGCGGATAATCACGCTGAATGCGCGTCATCACGCTGTCTTTGTGCTCTTCCAGACGACCCGGCACAGACAACAAACCGCTCGGCTTGTTGACCACCATAATGTGGTCATCCTGATACAGGATAACCAACCAGGGTTCCTGCGGTGGATTGTAGTTTTCCATCCCCATTTTCGGCTCCGTTACTGATGCGTTACAACGATCAAACGCAGGGCATCCAGACGCCAGCCTGCCTGATCCAGGCTTTCCATTACCTGCTGACGGTTGCTCTCAATGGCGGTCAGTTCGTCGTCACGAATGTTCGGGTTCACTGCACGCAGAGCTTCCAGACGAGACAGCTCGGCAGACAGTTTTTCGTCGGCTTCGTTACGTGCGGCATCAATCAGTGCACGGGCAGATTTCTCGATCTGCGCTTCACCCAACTGAAGGATCGCGTGAACATCCTGCTGCACGGCGTTAACCAGTTTGCTGCCGGTGTGACGGTTAACCGCGTTAAGCTGACGGTTAAAGGTTTCAAACTCCACCTGCGCCGCCAGGTTGTTGCCGTTTTTATCCAGCAGCATACGTACCGGTGTCGGCGGCAGGAAGCGGTTGAGCTGCAACTGCTTCGGAGCCTGGGCTTCAACCACGTAAATCAGTTCCACCAACAGCGTACCTACCGGCAACGCTTTGTTTTTCAACAGTGAAATCGTGCTGCTACCGGTGTCGCCAGAAAGGATCAGATCCAGACCGTTGCGGATCAGCGGATGCTCCCAGGTAATAAACTGCGCATCTTCACGCGCCAGCGCCACTTCACGGTCGAAGGTGATGGTGATGCCATCTTCCGACAAGCCAGGGAAGTCCGGCACCAGCATATGATCGGACGGCGTCAGCACGATCATGTTGTCGCCGCGATCGTCCTGATTGATACCGATAATATCGAACAGGTTCATGGCGAAGGCGATCAGGTTGGTATCGTCATCCTGCTCTTCAATGCTTTCTGCCAGTGCCTGGGCTTTTTCGCCACCGTTGGAATGGATTTCCAGCAGGCGGTCACGACCTTGTTCCAGCTGTGCTTTCAGCGCTTCATGTTGCTCGCGGCAGTTTTTGATCAGATCGTCAAAGCCTTCGGTCTCATCCGGTGAAGCCAGATAGTTAATCAGATCGTTGTATACGCTATCGTAGATAGTGCGTCCGGTCGGGCAGGTGTGTTCGAATGCATCCAGACCTTCGTGATACCAGCGCACCAGCACCGACTGAGCGGTTTTCTCCAGATAAGGCACATGGATCTGAATATCGTGCGCCTGACCGATACGATCCAGACGACCAATACGCTGCTCCAGCAGATCCGGGTTGAATGGCAGGTCAAACATTACCATGTGGCTGGCGAACTGGAAGTTACGTCCTTCAGAACCGATTTCCGAGCACAGCAGTACCTGTGCGCCGGTGTCTTCTTCAGCAAACCAGGCGGCAGCGCGGTCACGTTCAATAATCGACATGCCTTCGTGGAACACCGCGGCGCGGATACCTTCACGTTCGCGCAGTACTTGCTCCAGTTGCAGCGCAGTGGCAGCTTTAGCGCAGATCACCAGCACTTTCTGAGAGCGATGGCTGGTCAGGTAGCCCATCAGCCACTCAACGCGCGGATCGAAGTTCCACCAGGTGGCGTTATCACCTTCAAATTCCTGATAAATACGCTCCGGGTAGAGCATATCGCGAGCGCGATCTTCCGCACTTTTGCGTGCGCCCATAATGCCGGAGACTTTAATAGCCGTCTGATACTGCGTCGGCAGCGGCAGCTTAATGGTGTGCAGCTCGCGTTTCGGGAAGCCTTTCACACCGTTACGCGTGTTACGGAACAGCACGCGGCTGGTGCCGTGGCGATCCATCAGCATGGAAACCAGTTCCTGACGGGCGCTCTGTGCATCTTCGCTGTCGCTGTTTGCTGCTTGCAACAGCGGCTCGATATCCTGCTCGCCGATCATCTCACCGAGCATGTTCAGTTCGTCATTGCTCAGTTTGTTACCTGCCAGCAGCATGGCAACGGCGTCCGCAACCGGACGATAATTTTTCTGTTCTTCAACGAATTGCGCAAAATCGTGGAAACGGTTCGGGTCCAGCAGACGCAGACGGGCGAAGTGGCTTTCCATCCCCAGTTGTTCCGGGGTTGCGGTCAGCAGCAGAACGCCGGGCACGTGCTCTGCCAGTTGTTCAATGGCCTGATATTCGCGGCTCGGCGCATCTTCGCTCCACACCAGGTGATGGGCTTCATCGACCACTAGCAGATCCCATTCGGCTTCACAGAGATGTTCCAGACGCTGTTTGCTACGACGGGCAAAATCCAGCGAGCAAATCACCAGCTGTTCGGTGTCGAACGGGTTGTAAGCATCGTGCTGAGCTTCGGCATAACGCTCATCATCAAACAGAGCAAAGCGCAGGTTGAAACGGCGCAGCATTTCTACCAGCCACTGATGCTGTAAGGTTTCCGGGACGATAATCAGCACACGTTCAGCAGCGCCAGAGAGCAGTTGCTGATGCAGGATCATCCCGGCTTCAATGGTTTTCCCTAAACCGACTTCGTCAGCGAGCAGGACGCGCGGCGCGTGGCGGCGACCAACATCATGAGCGATGTTGAGCTGGTGCGGGATCAGGCTGGTACGCTGACCGCGCAGGCCGCTGTACGGCATACGGAACTGTTCGCTGGAATACTTACGCGCGCGATAACGCAGCGCAAAGCGGTCCATACGGTCAATCTGCCCGGCAAACAGACGGTCCTGCGGTTTGCTGAACACCAGTTTGCTATCAAGGAAAACTTCACGCAGGGCTACGCCGGACTCTTCAGTATCCAGGCGAGTACCGATATAGGTCAGCAAGCCATTTTCTTCTTTTACTTCTTCGACTTGCATCTGCCAGCCGTCATGGCTGGTAATGGTATCACCAGGGTTGAACATCACGCGGGTCACGGGGGAATCACTGCGTGCGTACAGACGGTTTTCACCAGTAGATGGGAAAAGTAAAGTGACAGTTCGCGCATCCACCGCGACAACGGTTCCAAGTCCCAATTCGCTTTCTGTATCGCTGATCCAGCGTTGACCAAGTGTAAAAGGCATATGTGTTCGGCTCTATATCTTTAATTGCAGGCAATAACCACCCGCTACCGTGCTTATGAGGTAGTGGTGTTATTCAGGTCCAGGAATGGAAAGGGCGCTATGGTACTGGATGGCAAAGCATTCGTCACGCATCAAAATGGTATCTGGCGAACTCTTTTTTTGCTCAAAATAGCCCAAGTTGCCCGGTCATAAGTGTAGCAAAATTATCCTCAATAAAAGGGAGTATTCCCTCCGCCACGGGTTGTAGCTGGCGGGTCAGATAGTGTTCGTAATCCAGTGGTGAACGTTGGTAGTCCAGCGGCTCCGGGCCGTTGGTGGTCCATACGTACTTAATGGTGCCGCGGTTCTGATATTGCAAGGGGCGACCGCGCTTTTGGTTTTCTTCATCGGCAAGGCGAGCGGCGCGTACATGAGGCGGAACATTACGCTGATATTCGCTCAGCGGACGGCGAAGGCGTTTACGGTAAACCAGCCGCGCATCCAGTTCACCCGCCATCAGTTTGTCGATGGTTTCGCGGACGTACTCCTGATATGGCTCGTTGCGGAAGATACGCAGGTACAGCTCCTGCTGAAACTGCTGGGCCAGCGGCGTCCAGTCGGTGCGCACGGTTTCCAGCCCTTTAAACACCATCCGCTGCTTATCGCCCTCCTGAATCAGCCCGGCATAACGCTTTTTACTACCGGTATCGGCTCCGCGAATGGTTGGCATCAGAAAACGGCAGAAATGGGTTTCATACTCCAGTTCTAATGCGCTGGTCAGCCGTTGTTTTTGCAGCGTTTCTGCCCACCAGGCGTTAACGTGCTGCACCAGTGCACGACCAATTTTCGCCGCTTCTTCTTCCGAATGTGCGCCTTTTAACCAGACAAACGTTGAGTCGGTATCGCCGTAGATCACGTCGTAGCCCTGCGCTTCAATCAATGCTTTGGTTTGCCGCATGATCTGATGACCACGCATGGTGATCGACGACGCCAGGCGCGGATCGAAGAAGCGGCAGGCGGTGGTGCCAAGCACGCCATAAAAGGCATTCATAATGATCTTCAGCGCCTGCGAAAGCGGCTTATTACCCTGACGTTTGGCTTCATCGCGCCCGTGCCAGATGTTAGTCACAATCTCCGGCAGGCAATGTTTCTCCCGCGAGAACCAGGCATCGAGAAAACCTTCGGTGCTGTGCTCTGGATCAGGCTGCGCCATGCCTTCCACCAGCCCGACGGGATCAATCAGAAAGGTGCGGATGATCGACGGGTACAGGCTTTTGTAGTCCAGCACCAGTACCGAATCATAAAGCCCTGGCCGCGAATCCATCACATAGCCGCCAGGGCTGGCGTGTGGCGGCACTTCGCCGAGATTAGGCGCGACATAACCAGCGCGATGCATTCGCGGAAAATAGAGATGACCAAACGCTGCCACCGACCCCCCGTGCCGATCTACCGGCAGGCCGTTCACCGTCGCTCGTTCGAGTAAAAACGGCATGATTTCAGTTTTGTGGAAGATCTGCGTCACCAGCTCGCAATCTTTCAGGTTATAAGTTGCCAGCGCAGGTTTATCTTCGGCGAAACGGCGGTCAATTTCGTCCATCCGATCCCACGGGTTATCGATAGATTTTCCTTCGCCTAATAACTCCTGAGCGACGGTTTCCAGCGAGAATGAAGAGAAATTCCAGAACGCGGATTTCAGCGCCTCGATACCGTCGATAATCAGCCGCCCTTTGGCCTGGGCAAAAAAGACGCCGTTTTTAAAGCCGTGCTCGCGCCACTCCAGCTCACTGTTATCGCGCCCCAGCCGCAGCGGAATACGATAACGCTCAGCATGTTTTTGCAGCATTCGCAGATCGAACTGCACCACGTTCCAGCCGATGATCACATCGGGATCGTGAGTCGCAAACCAGGCGTTGAGTTTTTCCAGTAGCTGCGGGCGGCTGGCGACGTACTCCAGTTCGAAATCGAGCGCGGAGGCGTCGCCATTCTCTGGCCCCAGCATATAAACGATGCGCTGCCCGCACCCTTCCAGGCCGATGCAGTACAGCTCACCGTGGCGGGTGGTTTCAATATCAATAGAAACCCACTTGAGCGGCGGACGATAGTTGGGATGCGGTTTCAGACGGGCATTAACGATAGCGCCATTGCGGATATCACCCTCGACCCACACCGGTGAGGTGATAAACCGCTCCATCAGATAGCGTTCTGGCGGGCGCACATCGGCCTCGTAGACGGTAACGCCAGCTTCACGCAGGCGCTTTTCGTAATTTATCAACTGGCGATGGGCGCGACAGTAAAGGCCATACACCGGCTGGCGATGAAAATCCTTTAACGCCAGCGGCGTCAGGCGAAAGCCTTGTTCACCCTGCAAAATATGCTGAGCGCGGGGAACCTGATCGGCGGGAATAAAGGCCACGGACTCTTGCGGTGCAAGCGTAACCTGCAACGGCCCGTTGTCCGTCGCTAACCAAAAGGAAACTTCGGTTCCTTGCGGGGTATCCCGCCAGTGTCGGGTTAAGATAAAACCTGCCTGCGCCACGCTGAAAATCCAATAAAAAACCAGGCTTGAGTATAGCCTGGTTTTGGTTGACTGGCTGTGGTTTTATACAGTCATTACTGGCCGTAATAGGCTTTTGCGCCATGCTTACGCAGATAGTGCTTATCCAGCAGCGTTTGCTGCATATCCGGTAACTGCGGCGCTAACTGACGGCAGAATATCCCCATATAAGCGACTTCTTCCAGCACGATGGCGTTGTGCACCGCATCTTCGGCATTTTTGCCCCATGCAAACGGGCCGTGAGAATGGACCAGAACGCCGGGCATTTGTGCTGCGTCGATCCCCTGTTTTTCGAAGGTTTCTACGATGACGTTACCGGTTTCCCACTCATATTCACCGTTGATTTCTGCGTCGGTCATTTTGCGGGTGCAGGGAATGGTGCCGTAGAAATAGTCGGCGTGGGTGGTACCGGTTGCCGGAATTGACTGGCCCGCCTGCGCCCAGATGGTGGCGTGGCGGGAGTGCGTATGCACAATGCCGCCAATGGACGGGAATGCCTGATAGAGCAGCCGGTGAGTTGGCGTGTCGGAGGAGGGCTTTTTCGTACCTTCAACCACTTCACCGGTTTCGATGCTAACCACGACCATATCGTCAGCGGTCATGATGCTGTAATCGACGCCGGAAGGTTTGATCACAAAGACGCCGCGCTCGCGATCAACGGCGCTGACGTTGCCCCAGGTGAGCGTGACCAGGTTATGTTTTGGCAGCGCCAGGTTGGCTTCTAATACCTGGCGTTTGAGATCTTCTAACATGTTGACTCCTTCGTGCCGGATGCGCTTTGCTTATCCGGCCTACAAAATCGCAGCGTGTAGGCCTGATAAGACGCGCCAGCGTCGCATCAGGCGTTGCATACCTGATGCAGCTACTTAGCGGCGAAACCCGTAATACACTTCGTTCCAGCGCAGCGCGTCTTTAAACGCTGGCAGGCGGGTGTCGTTATCAATCACCGTGATTTCAATGTCGTGCATCTCGGCAAACTGGCGCATATCGTTGAGGTTCAGCGCATGGCTGAAGACGGTATGGTGCGCGCCACCAGCAAGGATCCACGCTTCGGAAGCGGTTGGTAGATCCGGCTGCGCTTTCCACAGCGCATTCGCTACCGGTAGTTTCGGCAGGGTATGCGGCGTTTTCACCGTGTCGATGCAGTTAACCAGCAGACGGTAACGATCGCCGAGATCAATCAAGCTGGCGACAATGGCTGGGCCGGTTTGGGTATTGAAGATCAGGCGGGCAGGATCTTCTTTACCGCCAATACCGAGGTGCTGAACGTCGAGGATCGGTTTCTCTTCTGCGGCGATCGACGGGCAGACTTCCAGCATGTGGGAGCCGAGCACCAGGTCATTGCCTTTCTCGAAGTGATAGGTGTAGTCCTCCATAAAGGAGGTGCCGCCCTGCAGACCGGTTGACATCACCTTCATGATGCGAAGCAGGGCGGCAGTTTTCCAGTCGCCTTCGCCCGCAAAGCCGTAACCCTGCTGCATCAGACGCTGTACGGCCAGACCAGGAAGCTGTTTCAGACCGTGCAAATCTTCAAAGGTGGTGGTGAACGCGTGGAAGCCACCTTGTTCCAGGAAACGCTTCATCCCCAGCTCAATACGCGCCGCTTCCAGCACGTTCTGGCGTTTTTCGCCGTGGATTTGTGTCGCAGGCGTCATGGTGTAGCAGCTTTCGTACTCATCGACCAGCGCGTTAACATCGCCGTCGCTGATGGAGTTCACTACCTGCACCAGATCGCCAACCGCCCAGGTATTGACGGAGAAACCGAACTTGATCTGTGCGGCAACTTTATCACCATCGGTGACCGCCACTTCACGCATGTTATCGCCAAAACGGCAGACTTTCAGATGACGGGTATCCTGTTTAGAGACCGCCTGACGCATCCAGGAGCCGATACGCTCATGGGCTTGTTTATCCTGCCAGTGACCGGTAACGACGGCATGTTGCTGACGCATACGCGCGCCGATGAAGCCGAACTCACGACCGCCATGTGCAGTCTGGTTCAGGTTCATAAAGTCCATATCGATGCTATCCCACGGCAGCGCCGCGTTAAACTGGGTGTGGAATTGCAGCAACGGTTTGTTGAGCATGGTCAGGCCGTTGATCCACATTTTGGCCGGGGAGAAGGTGTGCAGCCACACCACCAGGCCGGCGCAACGATCGTCGTAATTCGCGTCGCGGCAAATAGCGGTGATTTCATCCGGCGTGGTGCCCAGCGGTTTCAACACCAGTTTGCAGGGCAGCTTCGCTTCCGTATTCAGCGCATTAACAACGTGCTCGGCATGTTGGGTGACCTGACGCAGGGTTTCCGGGCCATACAGATGCTGGCTGCCAATTACAAACCACACTTCATAATTATCAAAAATCGTCATTGTCGTGTCCTTACAGAGTCGGAACGGCCTGGGCAGCCTGTGCCGGGGCGGAAGTTGGAAGATAGTGTTGTTCGGCGCTCATCGCCCATTGCTGATAGCGGCGATAAAGCTGTTCAAAGCGTTGTGCCTGTTCGCTGCGCGGTTGCAGGGTTTTCTCTACCGCACTGGCCATTTTTTGCTGGGCTGATGGGATGTCTGCGTGCACTTTCGCGGCGACGGCAGCGAAAATCGCCGCACCGAGCGCACAGCACTGGTCAGAGGCAACAATTTGCAGCGGGCGATTCAGCACGTCGCAGCAGGCCTGCATAATGACCTGGTTTTTCCGCGCGATGCCGCCCAGCGCCATCACGTTATTAACGGCGATCCCCTGATCGGTAAAGCACTCCATGATTGCGCGTGCGCCAAAGGCGGTGGCAGCAATCAAACCGCCGAACAGCAGCGGAGCGTCGGTAGCGAGGTTAAGATCGGTAATCACCCCTTTCAGGCGTTGATTAGCGTTCGGTGTGCGGCGGCCGTTAAACCAGTCGAGCACCACCGGCAGGTGATCTAGAGACGGATTTTTGGCCCATGCTTCGGTCAGCGCCGGAAGCAGTTGTTTCTGGCTGGCGTTGATTTGCTCTTTCAGTTCCGGATGCTGGGCGGCGAGCTGTTCCAGCGGCCAGCCGAGTACGCGACCGAACCAGGCGTAGATATCACCAAACGCCGATTGGCCTGCTTCCAGACCGATAAATCCAGGCACCACGCTGCCATCAACCTGACCGCAAATACCTTTCACTGCCCGCTCGCCAACGCTCTGTTTGTCGGCAATCAGAATGTCGCAGGTGGAAGTACCGATAACTTTTACCAGTGCGTTAGGCTGTGCGCCTGCGCCAACTGCGCCCATATGGCAGTCAAACGCGCCGCCGGAAATCACCACGCTTTCAGGCAGGCCGAGACGCTGCGCCCATTCCGGACATAAAGTGCCTACCGGAATATCGGCAGTCCAGGTATCAGTGAACAGCGGGGAAGGCAAATGGCGATTGAGGATCGGGTCCAGTTCGTCAAAGAAACTGGCTGGCGGCAGGCCGCCCCAGCTTTCGTGCCATAGCGACTTATGCCCGGCGCTGCAACGTCCGCGACGAATATCCTGCGGGCGGGTGGTACCGGAAAGCAGAGCTGGTACCCAGTCGCACAGCTCAATCCACGATGCGGCAGATTGCGCCACGGCGCTGTCCTGGCGAGTCACATGCAGTATTTTTGCCCAGAACCATTCGCTGGAATAAATACCGCCAATATAGCGGGAGTAGTCAACGTTGCCCGGCGTGTGACATAAGCGGGTAATCTCTTCCGCTTCTTCAACCGCGGTGTGGTCTTTCCACAATACGAACATCGCGTTCGGGTTTTCGGCAAACTCCGGGTGCAGCGCCAGCACGTTACCGTCGGCGTCAATCGGTGCGGGCGTCGAGCCGGTTGTGTCAACGCCAATCCCGACCACAGCTGCGCGCTGCTCGGCGCTAAGCTCTGCAAGCACGGTTTTCAGCGCCGCTTCCATTGACTCAATGTAGTCACGCGGATGATGACGGAACTGGTTATTTGGGGCATCACAAAATTGCCCTTTCTGCCAACGGGGATACCACTCTACGCTGGTGGCGATCTCTTCACCGGTGGCGCAGTCCACCGCCAAAGCTCGCACAGAATCACTGCCAAAATCGAGGCCAATTGCAATCGCCATCGTTTCACTCCATCCAAAAAAACGGGTATGGAGAAACAGTAGAGAGTTGCGAAAAAAAGCGTCAGGTAGGATCCGCTAATCTTATGGATAAAAATGCTATGGCATAGCAAAGTGTGACGCCGTGCAAATAATCAATGTGGACTTTTCTGCCGTGATTATAGACACTTTTGTTACGCGTTTTTGTCATGGCTTTGGTCCCGCTTTGTTACAGAATGCTTTTAATAAGCGGGGTTACCGGTTGGATTAGCGAGAAGAGCCAGTAAAAGACGCAGTGACGGCAATGTCTGATGCAATATGGACAATTGGTTTCTTCTCTGAATGGCGGGAGTATGAAAAGTATGGCTGAAGCGCAAAATGATCCCCTGCTGCCGGGATACTCGTTTAACGCCCATCTGGTGGCGGGTTTAACGCCGATTGAGGCCAACGGTTATCTCGATTTTTTTATCGACCGACCACTGGGAATGAAGGGTTATATTCTCAATCTCACCATACGCGGCCAGGGGGTGGTGAAAAATCAGGGACGAGAATTTGTCTGCCGACCGGGTGATATTTTGCTGTTCCCGCCAGGAGAGATTCATCACTACGGTCGTCATCCGGAGGCTCGCGAATGGTATCACCAGTGGGTTTACTTTCGTCCGCGCGCCTACTGGCATGAATGGCTTAACTGGCCGTCAATATTTGCCAATACGGGTTTCTTTCGCCCGGATGAAGCGCACCAGCCGCATTTCAGCGACCTGTTTGGGCAAATCATTAACGCCGGGCAAGGGGAAGGGCGCTATTCGGAGCTGCTGGCGATAAATCTGCTTGAGCAATTGTTACTGCGGCGCATGGAAGCGATTAACGAGTCGCTCCATCCACCGATGGATAATCGGGTACGCGAGGCTTGTCAGTACATCAGCGATCACCTGGCAGACAGCAATTTTGATATCGCCAGCGTCGCACAGCATGTTTGCCTGTCGCCGTCGCGTCTGTCGCATCTGTTCCGCCAGCAGTTAGGAATTAGCGTCTTAAGCTGGCGCGAGGACCAACGCATTAGTCAGGCGAAGCTGCTTTTGAGCACCACCCGGATGCCTATTGCTACCGTCGGTCGCAATGTTGGTTTTGACGATCAACTCTATTTCTCGCGAGTATTTAAAAAATGCACCGGGGCCAGTCCGAGCGAGTTCCGTGCCGGTTGTGAAGAAAAAGTGAATGATGTAGCCGTCAAGTTGTCATAATTGGTAACGAATCAGACAATTGACGACTTGACGGAGTAGCATAGGGTTTGCAGAATCCCTGCTTCGTCCATTTGACAGGCACATTATGCAAGCATTGCTGGAACACTTTATTACCCAATCCACCGTGTATTCATTGATAGCGGTGGTGTTGGTGGCCTTTCTGGAGTCGCTGGCGCTGGTCGGTTTGATTTTACCCGGTACGGTGATAATGGCGGGACTGGGGGCGCTGATTGGCAGCGGCGAGTTAAGCTTCTGGCACGCGTGGATGGCGGGGATTGTCGGTTGCCTGCTGGGCGACTGGATCTCCTTCTGGCTGGGCTGGCGTTTTAAAAAGCCGTTGCATCGCTGGTCATTTCTTAAGAAAAACAAAGCACTACTTGATAAAACTGAACATGCGTTGCATCAACACAGCATGTTTACCATTCTGGTCGGTCGTTTTGTCGGCCCAACGCGTCCGCTGGTGCCAATGGTGGCGGGAATGCTGGATCTCCCGGTGGCGAAATTTATCACGCCGAATATTATCGGCTGCCTGCTGTGGCCGCCGTTTTACTTCCTGCCAGGGATTCTGGCGGGTGCGGCGATTGATATTCCTGCCGGAATGCAGAGTGGCGAGTTTAAATGGTTGCTGCTGGCGACGGCGGTATTTTTGTGGGTTGGGGGCTGGCTGTGCTGGCGGTTATGGCGCAGCGGCAAAGCAACCGATCGTTTAAGTCATTATTTGTCGCGCGGTCGTTTGTTGTGGCTGACGCCGTTGATTTCTGCCATCGGCGTGGTGGCGCTGGTGGTGTTAATTCGCCACCCGTTGATGCCGGTGTATATCGATATTTTGCGTAAAGTGGTTGGGGTTTAGGGGATAGCCTTGTGCGGGTTGCCTGATGCGACGCTTGCCGCGTCTTATCAGGCCTACAAAACGCACTGTCCGTAGGTCGGATAAGGCGTTCACGCCGCATCCGACAGTGCATACTAACCCGTAATCCCCAATAGTGCCGAAGCACTCGCCTTACCGCTCAACAACTCATTGGTCATACCCTGCCAGGCGATGCGCCCGTCGGCGACTACCACCGAGCGCGTGGCAATCCGCGCAGCATCTTCCACACTGTGCGACACCATCAATAACGTCATTTTTTGCTGTTGGCAGCTCGTGCTCACTAGCGTTAGCATCTCCTGACGTAGCGCCGGATCGAGCGCAGAGAACGGTTCATCGAGCAATAAAATCGGCTGTTCGCGCACCAGACAACGCGCTAACGCCACGCGCTGTCGTTGACCGCCAGAAAGCTCGCCCGGTAATCGCGCCATTAAATTATCAATCCCCATCTGGCGGGCGATAGCGTGCATTTTCTCCTGCTGTGCCGTGTTCAGCTTCAATCCTGGATTAAGCCCCAACCCGATGTTCTGCGCGACCGTCAGGTGACTGAACAGGTTGTTCTCCTGAAACAGCATCGACACCGGACGGCGTGACGGCGGCGTCGTGGTGTGATCAACGCCGTCGATAGTCAGCGAACCGCTGGCTGGCGTCAGAAAACCGGCGATCAAATTCAGCAGGGTACTTTTACCCGCGCCGCTTGGCCCGAGGATCGCCACCTGCTCGCCCCGTTCCACCGTTAAGCTAAAACGCATCGGCAAATGGTGGTAAAGCCAGGTGATATCAGTCAGTTTTAACATTTCGCCCCGGTAGTTTTTCAATCACAGTAAACAGCAGAAAACAGAGTAGCAGCAGAATTAACGCGGTGACCGCGCCGTCCTGGCTGCGATAGGAGCCAATTTGCTGGTAGAGATAAAACGGCAGGGTGCGGAAATCATCGTTACCGAACAACGCCACCACGCCAAAATCACCAATCGATAGCACACAAGCAAAGGCCAGTGCCTGCGCCAGTGGGCGTTTCAGGGCGCGCAGCTCCACCACTTTTAAGCGTGACCAGCCTTCAATGCCCAGCGACTGACACAACATACTGTAACGCGCGGTGATATCGCGCATCGGGTTTTCCAGCACCTTCAGCGCATAAGGGATCGCCATTAACGCATTGGTGAAAATCACAATGCCGTCAGCAGATTGCGGCAGGCCGATAGTGTTGTTGAGCAGTAAAAAGAAGCCCGTAGCCAGCACAATCCCCGGCATGGCGAGGATCAACATGCCGCTCATCTCCAGCGCCTGACCGGCCAGCATTTTTTGCCGCGCCCGCAGTTCGCGACTGCTCCATAGCAGCATCATGGTCAGCACTACGCATAATACGCCTGCCGCCAGCGCAATACGCAACGAGGTCCACAGCGCCTGCCACAACACCGGCTGCGCCAGCACTTCCGGCAACTGGCGATTTACCCCATCGACGATCACCGCCAGTAACGGTGGTAGCAACAGCAGCAGCGCCAGCACAATTAACACCGTGTCGCAAATGCGGCTATGCAGACGATCGTCCGGGTCGCGCCAGCCTTGCAGCAGCGTAGTGCCGGGCGCAATGGCCTTACTCAATCGCTGACTCAGCAGCACCAGCCCAAGGCAACACACCATCTGGATCAGCGCCAGCATCGCCGCGCGGGCAGGATCGTAGTCGTAACTCAGCGCCTGATAAATAGCCAGTTCGATAGTGGTCGCCTGCGGACCGCCCCCCAGCGACAACACGGTGGCGAAGCTGGCGAAACAGAGCATAAAGATAAGCGCAGCAACTGGCGGGATTTGTCGCCGTAACCACGGCCATTCGACGAAACGAAAGAAGTGCCAGCCACGCATCCCAAGCTGGGCGGCAAGTTGACGTTGTTCGCCGGGAATGTTTTCCAGTGCCTGGAGTAATAAACGGCTAGCCATCGGCAGATTAAAAAACACATGGGCCAGCAAAATGCCTTGCAGGCCGTAGGGCGAAAAGGTCCACTCCAGACCGAGCGATTGGCAGAGTGATGCCAGCCAGCCCTGGCGACCATAGACGCTAAGAATGCCGAAAACAGCAACCAGCACCGGGAGGATCAAGGTCATGGCGCACAGACGCAACAGCGCCAGCCGACCCGGAAAGCGCCTGCGGTAGAGGGCGCGGGCGAGGAATATCGCGGGCACGACAGAGAGCAGCGCAGAGAGAAACGCCTGCCAGAAGGAGAAGCGCACCACATGCCACAGATAGCTGTCCTGCCAGACTGCCGACCAGTCACCCTGCGGCGCGTTCCACCACAGGGCAAGAAACGCCGCCAGCGCAACCGCCACCACCAGCGTGGCGGCGCTTATTCCTGGAATTAACCAGCCGGGAATTAACGGCTGACGGCGCGTTGCCATTCGCTAATCCATGCCTGACGTTGTGCCGCTACCTCGGCTGGCGTGAACTCCAGCGTGGTTGCCGGTTTGGTCAATTGTTCAAAACCGGCAGGCAGCGTGACGTTTGCCACCGGATACATCCAGTTGCCGGTTGGGATCGCATTCTGAAAAGCCGGAGAAACCATAAACTGGAGGAATTTTTGCGCCAGCTCTGGCTGCTTGCTGGCAGCGGTGCGGGCGGCGACTTCCACTTGCAAATAGTGACCTTCGCTGAAGTTCGCGGCGGCGTAGTTATCTTTCTTCTCTTCGAGAATGTGATAAGCCGGAGAGGTGGTGTAACTCAGTACCAGATCGCTTTCACCTTTTAAAAACAGGCCGTAGGCTTCGCTCCAGCCTTTGGTGACCGTGACCGTTTTCTTCGCCAGTTTCTGCCAGGCTTGTGGGGCGTCATCGCCATAGACTTTTTGCATCCACAACAGCAGACCCAGCCCCGGCGTGCTGGTGCGCGGATCCTGATAAATCACCCGCCAGTTTTGATCGCTCTCAACAAGCTCTTTCAGGCTTTGCGGCGGATTTTTCAGTTTGTTCTTGTCATAGACGAAGGCGAAATAGCCGTAATCAAACGGGACGAAAGTGTCATTATTCCAGCCGCCGGGAACGTTAACGGCATCCGCTGCCACACCGCTTTTAGCAAACAGCCCGGTTTTGCTGGCGGCATCTAACAGATTGTTATCCAGCCCCAGCACCACATCGGCTTTGCTGTTTTTGCCTTCCATCCGTAGACGGTTGAGAAGCGAAACGCCATCTTCCAGCGCCACCAGTTTCAGTTCGCAATTACAGTCGGCTTCAAAGGCTTTTTTAACCACCGGACCTGGACCCCAGTCGGCGGCGAAGGAGTCGTAGGTGTAGACGGTCAGAACGGGTTTAGCGAAAACGGGCGCTGTGCACAGCAACAGCAGGGGCAGACATTTTTTTAACACTTTGCACCTCAAAAAAGAGTGGCAAAGGACTTGAGAAGGAGCCTCAAATCCCTTCGCCGGCGTTATCCGGATCAGGTTCGACGGGTATTTTCTCAGCGCACGCGTCTGCGTGGCACCCCGTTGAGAACGGCGTTAGTGTAGTGATTTTGTTATCAACCAGCAATCCATAGAGAAGGCGTATTAAAAAAGCCAATATTCGTTCAGCTATCAAGGACGTATTTGCATAGCTGGGAAGCTTTGAACCGAAAGAATCCCTTAGCACAGTCAAAATCGGTAATGCAACGGCTTATTGCGTGAATGAGCGATTTTTGACAGTATTCTTATTCAGGACGCTTATTCTGAGTTTTTAACTCAGAGTGGAGCTATCAGCATGAAAGTAAGAAACCCAGAACAGATTAGTATCTCTGCTAGTAATACCACTAAAGATCCAGGCCTTACTCATTCTCAGATTATGAGGATGGTTAACCTGGTCAAAAAGTCCGAGAATATGAATATCTTTGAAGAGCTATGGGAGACGTTACGCAATCTCTTCCGGTCAGATAAACATTCCCAGACTGCGGCAAGGCAAATTCTGAAGGATGCATTTTATTTCCATAATAGTGATGACTACTCAAAATACTTTACCGGGGCTGTCGATGGGGATGCGCGTGATAAGTTTACCCACTGGCTGATAAATTTTAATAAACTCAAAGAACATGCAATAGATCCGGAAAATATGGCCGCGAAGGCCTCACTCTCGTCAGGAGATACGTTAAGAGTCAGTTTTTTTATTGGCGATGAGGCGATATTTACTCTGGAGTTGCAGATGAAAGAGAACACCAGGACCGGGTGCATTGATCTGAGTAATGCTTACTTTAACGGGGTTGTCATTAGTGGTATTGACCGTCTCGAGGTTGACCTGAGCAATGCTGAAATGAACAATAGCAGATGGTATGACTGACCTGTGCGAGGTTAACCTGAAAAAGCTGACCGTTCCGGCCAGAACAAGGCCAGACTGCGCCGTTATTGATTAACTCAGAATATGAAAGAGGGGCTGGAATGCCCCTTCTTTAATCTTATTTGCGACGCTAATCAGACGATGCATAAAACAGAGAAAATATAAAAGTAATGTATTTTATTCATTCCGTCTGAATATAAAAAACGCGCTCATGACCGCCAAAAGGCGTGAGCTACTCTGGATCCGGCGGCGCAAACCACGCTGATTTAAAATCGAACCAGCCGAGGGTGTTCATACGCAGGCCGCGCATACTGCGTTGCCCCTGAATGATCAGCCAGTGGTGGATAAGTGGCACCATTGCTTTGCTGGCGACCAGTTGCTGGCACCAGTTCGCCAGGTTCATTTCGCCATTGCGCCAGCGGGCGGCGTCGGCTTGCCAGTCGATCGGAATACAGTGTTGGAGCAGCGGCACCTCGCACAAGTGCGCGAACAGCGAAAAATCCAGCGGCAGCGTAAAGTTGGCGCTGTTAAGCCAGATATCGCTCTCGATCTCTCCTTCATGCCACTGATCGTAGCTGATCTCTTTGATTTCCAGCGTGACCTGGTGACTTGCCAGAATCTGCTGCATGATCCCGGCAATCACCCGATGCTCACTGTGATCCTGATAAAAGGTCAGGGTGAGGCTTTCCAGGCCAGCCGGTTTTTCGCTCTTTATGGTGCGGGCATGGTGCCAACGGGGGAGCAGTCCATAAGCCGGGAACCACAGTTGCTGGTACTGTTCCTCAGCGAAATAGACCAGATTAGTTGGAGAAAGCACATAGCTTACCCAGTCCCTGACTTGCTGATTCGCCCCGCGATGGGTGCGGCTGTCGAAAAGTAAATAGTAGCAACCTTCCTCCAGGCGGCTTTCAATCTCTTTTTCCTCGCCCTGTGGACCTTTTAGCATCAGACCTCCGGCTGGCTCGTCGGCAATTTCCGGCAGAACCCAGACGTTAACTTCGTCGATTAATGCCCGGTAACCGAAGAAGTCATCGAATGCCTGAATTTTCAGTTGATTGGTGCTGTTGCGGATCACCGCATACGGACCCGTTCCGATGGGATGGCTGGCAAAGTTGCTGAGGGTTTCCCATTCGCGCGGCAGGATCATCGCCGGAACTTGCCCCAGTAGTAACGGTAACCAGCGGTCCGGTTGCGTGAGATGGATATCCAGCGTCCAGGGCGTCGGCGACACAATGTCAGCAATATGCGAATAGAGCGGCAGCGTATTGATTCGTTTTAAAGAGGCGATCACGTCGTCCATGTCAAGTTCACGACCATGATGAAAATGGACTCCTGGACGCAAAAAGAAACGCCAGTGAAGCGGTGAAATTTGCTGCCAGTGGTGGGCGATGTCTGCCTCCAGTTCCCCATTTTCCTCATTTATGCGCGTTAGCGAACTGAAGATTTGCCGGGCGATATGGGTTTCGGAACGGCGCAATGCACTGCCAGGTAGCAGATTACGCAATGGACGATAGTAGAGCACGCGCAGGATGTGTCGCCCCTGGCGGAAGCTGCGGCCCAGATGAGAAACCAGCATTTGCCGCACAGTCGCTTTGTCGCCAACCAACTGCACTAGTTGATCGATACGATCCTGCTCCAGCAGGTCCTCTGCTCGCTGTTGCTGAAGCGCCAGCCCGGTATAGAGGAATGTCAGACGCGAGCGTTTGCCGCGCCCGACTTCCGCTTCCCACGTCAGCCAGCCGCGATCCTGCATGGTGTTGAGCAGGGTGCGCATATGACGACGCGAGCAGCTCAATAACGCTGCCAGTTCGTTGAGCGTCGTGTCCTGCGATTTACCCTCGCAGCATTGCCACAGGCGGATGAACTGTTGTTGCAGACGAGCAGATGGCATAAAAGGGGAACTCCTGCGCAAAAGTCAGCAATTTTATTTTCCCTATATTAAGTCAATAATTCCTAACGATGAAGCAAGGAGGTGCCCCATGCGTCAGTTTTATCAGCACTATTTTACCGCGACAGCGAAGTTGTGCTGGTTGCGTTGGTTAAGCGTCCCACAACGATTAACTATGCTTGAAGAACTGATGCAGTGGGAGGGGAGTCATTCTGACTACTGATTTGCGGACATCATGTGTGACTGAGTATTGGTGTTAATCGCCACGCCAGCAGTGATTATCTGCTGGCTTTTTTCTTTTTGGCGATTGAGTGCCGAACGGTTTACAAACTAACGCATAAATGCCGGTTGCTTCTCTTCATAAGACGCAATAGCGTCGTCGTGCTGCAGGGTCAGGCCAATGCTGTCCAGACCATTCATCATGCAGTGGCGGCGGAAGGCATCAATGGTAAAGCGATAGATTTTCTCTCCCGCTTTCACCTCTTGCGCTTCCAGGTCTACATCAAAATGAATCCCCGGATTGGCTTTCACCAGCGCAAACAGTTCGTCCACTTCTGCATCGCTTAATTTCACCGGCAGCAGCTGGTTGTTAAAGCTATTGCCGTAGAAGATGTCAGCAAAACTCGGCGCAATCACTACTTTAAAACCGTAGTCAGTCAATGCCCAAGGCGCGTGCTCACGCGAGGAGCCACAGCCGAAGTTTTCCCGCGCCAGCAAAATGGAAGCGCCCTGATACTGCGGGAAGTTCAGCACGAAGTCCGGGTTTGGCTGTTGGCCTTTTTCATCCAGAAAACGCCAGTCGTTAAACAGATGCGCGCCAAAACCTGTACGGGTCACTTTCTGCAAAAACTGTTTCGGGATGATTGCATCGGTATCGACATTGGCGGCATCCAGCGGAACCACCAGGCCTGTGTGTTTGATAAATTTCTCTGCCATGGTGTGCTCCTTATTTAATGTTGCGAATGTCGGCGAAATGTCCGGTCACAGCAGCAGCGGCAGCCATTGCCGGGCTGACCAGATGCGTGCGCCCTCCACGCCCCTGGCGGCCTTCAAAGTTACGGTTGCTGGTGGAGGCACAACGCTCACCCGGATTCAGGCGATCGTTGTTCATCGCCAGACACATTGAGCAGCCGGGTAAACGCCATTCAAAACCAGCTTCAATAAAGATTTTGTCCAGACCTTCCGCTTCTGCCTGCGCTTTTACCGGGCCAGAGCCGGGAACCACCAGTGCCTGCACGCCTGGCGCGACTTTCCGCCCTTTGGCGATTTCAGCCGCCGCGCGTAAATCTTCAATACGCGAGTTAGTGCAGGAACCGATAAACACTTTGTCGATAGCCACTTCGGTCAGCGGAATACCCGGTTTCAACCCCATATAGGCCAGCGCTTTTTCTGCCGACGCGCGTTCAACCGGATCGGCAAACGAAGCCGGATCGGGAATGTTGTCGTTCACGGAAATCACCTGGCCTGGGTTGGTGCCCCAGGTGACCTGCGGCGAAATCTCTTCTGCCTGCAAAGTGACAACGGTATCGAAAGTTGCGCCTTCGTCGGTTTGCAGGGTTTTCCAGTAGGCAACGGCGTCGTCGAAATCATTGCCTTTCGGCGCATGCAGACGGCCTTTGACATAGTTAAAGGTAGTTTCGTCCGGTGCAACCAGACCGGCTTTCGCGCCCATTTCGATTGCCATATTGCACAGGGTCATACGACCTTCCATGCTTAAATCACGGATTGCTTCGCCGCAAAACTCCACCACATGCCCGGTGCCGCCTGCGCTGCCGGTTTTACCGATAATCGCCAGCACGATATCTTTCGCGGTAATGCCTGGCGCGGCTTTGCCCTGGACTTCAATTTTCATGGTCTTCGCACGACCCTGTTTCAGGGTTTGCGTTGCCAGTACGTGTTCAACTTCGGAAGTGCCGATACCAAAGGCCAGTGCGCCAAACGCGCCGTGAGTGGCGGTATGCGAGTCGCCGCAGACGATGGTCATCCCCGGCAATGTGACGCCCTGTTCCGGCCCCATTACGTGGACGATCCCCTGATACGGGTGATTCAGGTCATACAACTCGACGCCAAATTCTTTGCAGTTTTTGATCAGCTCCTGCATCTGGATGCGCGCCATTTCACCGCAGGCATTAATGTCTTTAGTCTGAGTTGAGACGTTGTGATCCATGGTGGCGAAGGTTTTCCCCGGCTGACGTACCGGGCGACCGTGGGCGCGCAGACCATCGAACGCCTGCGGTGAGGTCACTTCATGCACCAGGTGGCGGTCGATATATAACAGCGGGGTTTCGTTTTCGGCTTCGTACACTACGTGAGCGTCGAACAATTTTTCGTATAACGTTTTAGCCATGATTACACCCCTTCTGCCACATAGCGGGCAATGATATCGCCCATTTCATCGGTACTAACGGCGGCAGCGCCACGGGCCAAATCCCTGGTGCGAATGCCTTCTTCTAATGCGCGGTTAATGGCGCGTTCAATGGTGGAAGCCGCATCATCGGCATCCAGGCTGTAGCGCAGCAGCAGTGCCAGCGACAGGATTTGTGCAATCGGGTTGGCGATATTTTTGCCTGCGATATCTGGTGCGGAGCCGCCTGCCGGTTCATACAGACCAAAACCTTGTTCGTTCAGGCTGGCGGAAGGCAACATCCCCATTGAGCCAGTGATCATTGCGCACTCGTCAGACAGAATGTCGCCAAACAGGTTGGAGCACAGCAGAACGTCAAACTGTGATGGATCTTTAATCAGCTGCATGGTGGCGTTGTCGATGTACATATGCGCCAGTTCGACATCCGGGTATTCCGTGGCGATCTCGTTAACGATCTCCCGCCATAAAATAGAGGATTGCAGCACGTTGGCTTTGTCGATAGACGTCACTTTATGGCGACGTTTACGAGCAGATTCAAACGCGATGCGGGCGATACGTTCAATCTCAAAACGGTGATACACCTCGGTATCAAACGCTTTTTCATATTGTCCGCTACCTTCGCGGCCTTTTGGCTGACCGAAATAGATGCCGCCGGTCAGTTCGCGCACGCACAGGATGTCGAAGCCGTTAGCGGCAATGTCAGCACGCAGCGGACAGAATGCTTCCAGCCCCTGATACAGTTTTGCCGGACGCAGATTGCTGAATAATTTGAAGTGCTTACGCAAAGGCAACAGTGCGCCGCGTTCTGGTTGCTGGTCTGGCGGCAAATGTTCCCACTTCGGGCCGCCTACCGAGCCAAACAGAACGGCATCGGCTTGCTCACAACCTTCAACCGTCGCAGGCGGCAGCGGCTGCCCGTGGTTATCAATGGCTGCGCCGCCTACATCGTAATGGCTGGTGGTGATACGCATCGCAAAGCGGTTGCGCACAGCATCCAGCACTTTCAGCGCCTGGGTCATCACTTCCGGACCAATACCGTCCCCCGGCAATACGGCAATATGGTAATTCTTCGACATCACACGGTTTCCTTGTTGTTTTCGTTGTGTTGAGCTTTGCGTTGCAACTCTTTTTCGACTTCTGTGGCACGCCAGATATTGTTAAGTACGTGCACCATGGCTTTGGCGGAGGACTCGACAATATCGGTGGCCAGGCCGACGCCGTGGAAGCGGCGACCGTTGTAGTTGGCGACAATATCCACCTGACCCAGCGCATCTTTACCGTGACCTTTGGCGGTCAGGCTGTATTTCACCAGTTCGACGTTATAGTCAGTGATGCGGTTTATCGCCTGATAGACGGCATCGACCGGGCCGTTACCGTTGGCGGCTTCTGCTTTGACTTCTTCGCCGCAGGCCAGTTTGACGGCGGCAGTGGCAATATCGTTAGAACCTGACTGCACGCTGAAGTAATCCAGACGGAAATGCTCTGGCTCTTCTTGCTGCTTACCGATGAAGGCCAGCGCCTCCAGATCGTAATCAAACACCTGACCTTTTTTGTCCGCCAGCTTCAGGAAAGCATCGTACAAATTGTCTAAATTATATTCACTTTCTTTATACCCCATCTCATCCATGCGATGTTTCACCGCCGCACGCCCCGAACGAGAGGTCAGATTCAGCTGGATTCGGTTCAGACCAATAGATTCTGGTGTCATGATTTCGTAGTTTTCGCGGTTTTTCAGCACGCCATCCTGGTGGATACCGGAGGAGTGTGCGAATGCGCCGCTGCCAACAATGGCTTTGTTCGCCGGGATCGGCATATTACAAATCTGGCTAACTAACTGGCTGGTGCGCCATATCTCCTGGTGATTAATGGCGGTGTGGACGTTGAGAATATCCTTACGAACTTTGATCGCCATGATGACTTCTTCCAGCGAACAGTTACCGGCGCGTTCGCCGATCCCGTTCATTGCACCTTCCACCTGGCGTGCACCGGCATGTACCGCCGCCAGTGAGTTGCCGACCGCCAGGCCCAAATCGTCGTGGGTATGTACGGAAATAATGGCTTTGTCGATGTTAGGCACGCGTTCATACAGGCCGCTGATGATTCCTGCGAACTCAAATGGCATGGTGTAGCCCACGGTGTCCGGAATGTTGATGGTGGTGGCACCGGCATTAATCGCCGCTTCGACCACTCGCGCCAGATCGGCAATTGGGGTGCGTCCGGCATCTTCGCAAGAAAATTCAACATCATCGGTGTAGTTACGGGCGCGTTTCACCATATAGATAGCGCGTTCGATCACCTCGTCCAGCGTGCTACGCAGCTTGGTGGCAATGTGCATTGGCGAAGTGGCAATAAAGGTATGAATCCGGAAGGCTTCGGCGACTTTCAGAGATTCAGCTGCCACGTCAATATCTTTCTCCACGCAGCGAGCTAACGCACATACGCGGCTGTTTTTGACCTGGCGAGCGATGGTTTGCACCGATTCAAAATCACCCGGCGAAGAGACGGGGAACCCGACTTCCATCACGTCAACACCCATACGCTCAAGGGCCAGCGCAATTTGCAGTTTTTCTTTCACACTCAAGCTTGCCTGTAACGCCTGTTCACCGTCGCGCAATGTGGTATCGAAAATAATGACTTGCTGGCTCATGGTTTGGGTCCTTGTCTCTTTTTGAGCGCCTCGCTTCGGGCATAAAAAAACCCGCGCAATGGCGCGGGTTTTTTGTTTGACTGAGTGCTGACTTAATTCTGAATGCTGCTCACCAGTCTACCGCGCAAAGAAGATGCGTTTAGTAGTAGTAGACCGATAAAGCGAACGATGTGAGTCATTAAATCAGCTCCAGATGAATGCGATATGCTTTTAGAGTTACTGGATACAAAAACGGATGTCAACCCTGACGCAATAAAAACGTCCCGCCAGCATGAGTTCTGCATCCGTCAAATTAGCTAATTGTGCTGCGGTGGTTAAAACAAGCGATATTAATTTCTGCTTAACCACCGCTGCTTTTCATCGGTTGACATATTTCAGAATAAATTTTTGCATCTAATCGACGAGGGAAAGGGGGGATAAAATGCACGCGTTACAAAACCTATCCTGATGATTTGTATTGAATTATATGTTTTGCGAATTTTTTGATATTCATTTGGTGAATATTATTGATCAATTAATGTTAAGAATTAATGCATTAAACATATAAATTAATTATTAAAAAAGCACATTTAATCCATTTTGTGGATGATTGAGTATTCGTGGTAGTTATGATTAGATTGTTTTCGCAACAAAAACATTATGGATTATTATGCTGTGGTAAATGACTCTTTGCTCGGCAGTGGATTCTGTTTTTATCAGAACCCGTATCTTTATGTTTTCCTAATTTTACTCATTTTCCTTTTTCTTATTTTATATGCATGATAAATCATATTCTCGAGGATTATTTCTCTGCATTCCAATAAGGGAAAGGGAGTTAAGTGTGACAGTGGAGTTAAGTATGCCAGAGGTACAAACAGATCATCCAGAGACGGCGGAGTTAAGCAAGCCACAGCTACGCATGGTCGATCTCAACTTATTAACCGTTTTCGATGCCGTGATGCAGGAGCAAAACATTACCCGTGCCGCTCATGTTCTGGGAATGTCGCAACCTGCGGTCAGTAACGCTGTTGCACGCCTGAAGGTGATGTTTAATGACGAGCTTTTTGTTCGTTATGGCCGTGGTATTCAACCGACTGCTCGCGCATTTCAACTTTTTGGTTCAGTTCGTCAGGCATTGCAACTAGTACAAAATGAATTGCCTGGTTCAGGTTTTGAACCCGCGAGCAGTGAACGTGTATTTCATCTTTGTGTTTGCAGCCCGTTAGACAGCATTCTGACCTCGCAGATTTATAATCACATTGAGCAGATTGCGCCAAATATACATGTTATGTTCAAGTCTTCATTAAATCAGAACACTGAACATCAGCTGCGTTATCAGGAAACGGAGTTTGTGATTAGTTATGAAGACTTCCATCGTCCTGAATTTACCAGCGTGCCATTATTTAAAGATGAAATGGTGCTGGTAGCCAGCAAAAATCATCCAACAATTAAAGGCCCGTTACTGAAACATGATGTTTATAACGAACAACATGCGGCGATTTCGCTCGATCGTTTCGCGTCATTTAGTCAACCGTGGTATGACACGGTAGATAAGCAAGCCAGTATCGCGTATCAGGGCATGGCAATGATGAGCGTACTTAGCGTGGTGTCGCAAACGCATCTGGTCGCTATTGCGCCGCGTTGGCTGGCTGAAGAGTTCGCTGAATCCTTAGAGTTACAGGTATTACCGCTGCCGTTAAAACAAAACAGCAGAACCTGTTATCTCTCCTGGCATGAAGCTGCCGGGCGCGATAAAGGCCATCAGTGGATGGAAGAGCAATTAGTCTCAATTTGCAAACGCTAACTGAATGCAGAATAGGTCAGACATCAATGTCTGGTTTATTCTGCATTTTTTATTAAATGTAGAATTTTATCCTGAATGTGTGGACTCTCTATTTTAGGATTAATTAAAAAAATAGAGAAATTGCTGTAAGTTGTGGGATTCAGCCGATTTATTATCAATTTAATCCTTCGTAATGGAGGATTTTATCGTTTCTTTTCACCTTTCCTCCTGTTTATTCTTATTACCCTGCGTTTATGTCTCTGGCTGCCAATTGCTTAAGCAAGATCGGACGGTTAATGTGTTTTACACATTTTTTCCGTCAAACAGTGAGGCAGGCCATGGAGATGTTGTCTGGAGCCGAGATGGTCGTCCGATCGCTTATCGATCAGGGCGTTAAACAAGTATTCGGTTATCCCGGAGGCGCAGTCCTTGATATTTATGATGCATTGCATACCGTGGGTGGTATTGATCATGTATTAGTTCGTCATGAGCAGGCGGCGGTGCATATGGCCGATGGCTTGGCGCGCGCGACCGGGGAAGTCGGCGTCGTGCTGGTAACGTCGGGTCCAGGGGCGACCAATGCGATTACCGGCATCGCCACCGCTTATATGGATTCCATTCCATTAGTTGTCCTTTCCGGGCAGGTAGCGACCTCGTTGATAGGCTACGATGCCTTTCAGGAGTGCGACATGGTGGGGATTTCTCGCCCGGTGGTTAAACACAGTTTTCTGGTTAAGCAAACGGAAGACATTCCGCAGGTGCTGAAAAAGGCTTTCTGGCTGGCGGCAAGTGGTCGCCCTGGGCCCGTGGTCGTTGATTTACCCAAAGATATTCTTAATCCGGCGAACAAATTACCCTATGTCTGGCCGGAGTCGGTCAGTATGCGATCTTACAATCCCACTACTACCGGACATAAAGGGCAAATTAAGCGTGCTCTGCAAACGCTGGTGGCGGCAAAAAAACCGGTTGTCTATGTAGGCGGTGGGGCAATCACGGCGGGCTGTCATCAGCAGCTAAAAGAAACGGTGGAGGCGTTGAATCTGCCCGTTGTTTCCTCATTAATGGGGCTGGGGGCGTTTCCGGCAACGCATCGTCAGGCACTGGGCATGCTGGGAATGCACGGCACCTACGAAGCTAATATGACGATGCATAACGCGGATGTGATTTTTGCCGTCGGGGTACGTTTTGATGACCGAACGACGAACAATCTGGCGAAGTACTGCCCAAATGCCACGGTTCTGCATATCGATATTGATCCTACTTCCATTTCTAAAACCGTGACTGCTGATATCCCGATTGTGGGGGATGCTCGCCAGGTCCTCGAACAAATGCTTGAACTCCTGTCGCAAGAATCCGTCCATCAACCGCTGGATGAGATCCGCGACTGGTGGCAGCAGATTGAACAGTGGCGGGCTCGTCAGTGCCTGAAATATGACTCTTACAGTGAAAAGATTAAACCGCAGGCGGTGATCGAGACTCTTTGGCGGTTGACGAAGGGGGACGCTTACGTGACGTCCGATGTCGGGCAGCACCAGATGTTTGCTGCGCTTTATTATCCATTCGACAAACCGCGTCGCTGGATCAACTCTGGCGGCCTCGGCACGATGGGTTTTGGTTTACCTGCGGCACTGGGCGTCAAAATGGCGTTGCCAGAAGAAACCGTGGTTTGCGTCACTGGCGACGGCAGTATTCAGATGAACATTCAGGAACTGTCTACCGCGTTGCAATACGAGTTGCCCGTACTGGTGGTGAATCTCAATAACCGCTATCTGGGGATGGTAAAACAGTGGCAAGACATGATCTATTCCGGCCGTCATTCACAATCTTATATGCAGTCACTACCCGATTTCGTTCGTCTGGCGGAAGCCTATGGTCACGTCGGGATCCAGATCTCTCATCCGCAAGAACTGGAAAGCAAACTTAGCGAGGCGCTGGAACAGGTGCGCAATAATCGCCTGGTGTTTGTTGATGTTACCGTCGATGGCAGTGAGCACGTCTACCCGATGCAGATTCGCGGGGGCGGAATGGATGAAATGTGGTTAAGCAAAACGGAGAGAACCTGATTATGCGCCGGATATTATCAGTCTTACTCGAAAATGAATCAGGCGCGTTATCCCGCGTGATTGGCCTTTTTTCCCAGCGTGGCTACAACATTGAAAGCCTGACCGTTGCGCCAACCGACGATCCGACATTATCGCGTATGACCATCCAGACCGTGGGCGATGAAAAAGTACTTGAGCAGATCGAAAAGCAATTACACAAGCTGGTCGATGTCTTGCGCGTGAGTGAGTTGGGGCAGGGCGCGCATGTTGAGCGGGAAATCATGCTGGTGAAAATTCAGGCCAGCGGCTACGGGCGTGACGAAGTGAAACGTAATACGGAAATATTCCGTGGGCAAATTATTGATGTCACACCCTCGCTTTATACCGTTCAATTAGCAGGCACCAGTGATAAGCTTGATGCATTTTTAGCATCGATTCGCGATGTGGCGAAAATTGTGGAAGTTGCTCGCTCTGGTGTAGTCGGACTTTCGCGCGGCGATAAAATAATGCGTTGAGAATGATCTCAATGCGCAATTTGCAGCCCAACATGTCACGTTGGGCTTTTTTGCGAAATCAGTGGGAACCTGGAATAAAAGCAGTTGCCGCAGTTAATTTTCTGCGCTTAGATGTTAATGAATTTAACCCATACCAGTACAATGGCTATGGTTTTTACATTTTACGCAAGGGGCAATTGTGAAACTGGATGAAATCGCTCGGCTGGCGGGAGTGTCGCGGACCACTGCAAGCTATGTTATTAACGGCAAAGCGAAGCAATACCGTGTGAGCGACAAAACCGTTGAAAAAGTCATGGCTGTGGTGCGTGAGCACAATTACCACCCGAACGCCGTGGCAGCTGGGCTTCGTGCTGGACGCACACGTTCTATTGGTCTTGTGATCCCCGATCTGGAGAACACCAGCTATACCCGCATCGCTAACTATCTTGAACGCCAGGCGCGGCAAAGGGGTTATCAACTGCTGATTGCCTGCTCGGAAGATCAGCCCGACAACGAAATGCGCTGCATTGAGCACCTTTTACAGCGTCAGGTTGATGCCATTATTGTTTCGACGTCGTTGCCACCTGAGCATCCTTTTTATCAACGCTGGGCTAACGACCCGTTCCCGATTGTCGCGCTGGACCGCGCCCTCGATCGTGAACACTTCACCAGCGTGGTTGGTGCCGATCAGGATGATGCCGAAATGCTGGCGGAAGAGTTACGTAAGTTTCCCGCCGAGACGGTACTTTATCTTGGCGCGCTGCCGGAGCTTTCTGTCAGCTTCCTGCGTGAACAAGGTTTCCGTACTGCCTGGAAAGATGATCCTCGCGAAGTGCATTTCCTTTATGCCAACAGCTATGAGCGGGAGGCGGCTGCCCAGTTATTCGAAAAATGGCTGGAAACGCATCCGATGCCGCAGGCACTGTTCACAACGTCGTTTGCGTTGTTGCAAGGGGTGATGGATGTCACGCTACGTCGTGACGGCAAACTGCCTTCTGACCTGGCAATTGCCACCTTTGGCGATAACGAACTGCTCGACTTCTTACAGTGCCCGGTGCTGGCAGTGGCTCAACGTCACCGCGATGTCGCAGAGCGTGTGCTGGAGATTGTCCTGGCAAGCCTGGACGAACCGCGTAAGCCAAAACCTGGTTTAACGCGCATTAAACGTAATCTCTATCGCCGCGGCGTGCTCAGCCGTAGCTAAGCCGCGAACAAAAATACGCGCCAGGTGAATTTCTCTCTGGCGCGTTGAGTACGGAATGGACATCAATATCCTTAAAGTAAATAAGACTATTCCTGGCTATTATTGATAAATGCTTTTAAACCTGCCCGTTAATTACCTCACCAGCTGAAATTCACAATAATTAAGTGATATCGATAGCGCGTTTTTGCATTATTTTGTTACATGCAGAGATGAATTGCCGATTTAACAAACACTTTTCTTTGCTTTTGCGCAAACCCGCTGGCATCAAGCGCCACACAGACGCAACAGGGACTGTTAACCGGGGAAGATATGTCCTAAAATGCCGCTCGCGTCGCAAACTGACACTTTATATTTGCTGTGGAAAATAGTGAGTCATTTTAAAACGGTGATGACGATGAGGGATTTTTTCTTACAGCTATTCATAACGTTAATTTGCTTCGCACGTTGGACGTAAAATAAACAACGCTGATATTAGCCGTAAACATCGGGTTTTTTACCTCGGTATGCCTTGTGACTGGCTTGACAAGCTTTTCCTCCGCTCCGTAAACTCCTTTCAGTGGGAAATTGTGGGGCAAAGTGGGAATAAGGGGTGAGGCTGGCATGTTCCGGGGAGCAACGTTAGTCAATCTCGACAGCAAAGGGCGCTTATCAGTGCCTACCCGTTATCGGGAGCAGCTGCTTGAGAACGCTGCCGGTCAAATGGTTTGCACCATTGACATTCATCACCCGTGCCTGCTGCTTTACCCCCTGCCTGAATGGGAAATTATCGAGCAAAAATTATCGCGTCTGTCGAGCATGAACCCGGTTGAGCGCCGTGTGCAGCGCCTACTGTTAGGTCATGCCAGCGAATGTCAGATGGATGGCGCAGGTCGATTGTTAATCGCGCCAGTACTGCGGCAACATGCCGGGCTGACAAAAGAAGTGATGCTGGTTGGACAGTTCAACAAGTTTGAGCTGTGGGATGAAACAACCTGGCATCAACAGGTCAAGGAAGATATCGACGCAGAGCAGTTGGCTACTGGAGACTTATCAGAGCGACTGCAGGACTTGTCTCTATAAAATGATGGAAAACTATAAACATACTACGGTGCTGCTGGATGAAGCCGTTAATGGCCTCAATATCCGTCCTGATGGCATCTACATTGATGGGACTTTTGGTCGCGGTGGTCACTCACGTCTGATCCTCTCGCAGCTTGGCGAAGAGGGGCGTTTGCTGGCGATCGATCGCGACCCGCAGGCTATCGCCGTTGCGAAGACTATTGATGATCCGCGCTTCTCCATCATCCACGGACCTTTCTCCGCGCTGGGCGAATATGTTGCCGAGCGCGATCTTATCGGCAAGATCGACGGCATTCTCCTCGATCTTGGCGTCTCTTCACCGCAACTTGATGATGCTGAACGCGGCTTTTCCTTTATGCGCGATGGTCCGCTGGACATGCGTATGGACCCAACCCGTGGGCAGTCAGCCGCTGAATGGCTACAAACCGCAGAAGAAGCCGATATCGCCTGGGTATTGAAAACCTATGGTGAAGAGCGTTTTGCCAAACGCATTGCCCGCGCCATTGTCGAGCGTAACCGCGAACAGCCGATGACCCGCACCAAAGAACTGGCGGAAGTCGTGGCTGCTGCAACGCCGGTGAAAGATAAGTTTAAACATCCCGCGACTCGGACCTTCCAGGCGGTGCGCATTTGGGTAAACAGTGAACTGGAGGAGATAGAGCAGGCGCTAAAAAGCTCGCTCAACGTGCTGGCCCCGGGTGGGCGGCTTTCGATCATCAGCTTCCACTCGCTGGAAGACCGTATTGTGAAACGTTTTATGCGTGAAAACAGCCGCGGTCCGCAAGTTCCGGCAGGGTTACCGATGACTGAAGAGCAGCTCAAAAAACTGGGTGGCCGTCAGCTGCGAGCACTAGGCAAGTTAATGCCGGGCGAAGAAGAGGTGGCTGAGAACCCTCGTGCCCGTAGTTCAGTTCTGCGTATTGCAGAGAGGACGAACGCATGATCAGCAGAGTGACAGAAGCTCTAAGCAAAGTTAAAGGATCGATGGGAAGCCACGAGCGCCATGCATTGCCTGGTGTTATCGGTGACGATCTTTTGCGATTTGGGAAGCTGCCACTCTGCCTGTTCATTTGCATTATTTTGACGGCGGTGACTGTGGTAACCACGGCGCACCATACCCGTTTACTGACCGCTCAGCGCGAACAACTGGTGCTGGAGCGAGATGCTTTAGACATTGAATGGCGCAACCTGATCCTTGAAGAGAATGCGCTCGGCGACCATAGCCGGGTGGAAAGGATCGCCACGGAAAAGCTGCAAATGCAGCATGTTGATCCGTCACAAGAAAATATCGTAGTGCAAAAATAAGGATAAACGCGACGCATGAAAGCAGCGGCGAAAACGCAGAAACCAAAACGTCAGGAAGAACATGCCAACTTTATCAGTTGGCGTTTTGCGTTGTTATGCGGCTGTATTCTCCTGGCGCTGGCTTTTCTGCTCGGACGCGTAGCGTGGTTACAAGTTATCTCTCCGGATATGCTGGTAAAAGAGGGCGACATGCGTTCTCTTCGCGTTCAGCAAGTTTCCACCTCCCGCGGCATGATTACTGACCGTTCTGGTCGCCCGTTAGCGGTGAGCGTGCCGGTAAAAGCGATTTGGGCTGACCCGAAAGAAGTACATGACGCTGGCGGTATCAGCGTCGGTGATCGCTGGAAGGCGCTGGCTAACGCGCTTAATATTCCGCTGGATCAGCTTTCAGCCCGCATTAACGCCAACCCGAAAGGGCGCTTTATTTATCTGGCGCGTCAGGTAAACCCTGACATGGCGGACTACATCAAAAAACTGAAACTGCCGGGGATTCATCTGCGTGAAGAATCTCGCCGTTATTATCCATCCGGCGAAGTGACTGCTCACCTCATCGGCTTTACTAACGTCGATAGTCAGGGGATTGAGGGCGTCGAGAAGAGTTTCGATAAATGGCTTACCGGGCAGCCGGGTGAGCGCATTGTGCGTAAAGACCGCTATGGTCGCGTAATTGAAGATATCTCTTCCACCGACAGTCAGGCGGCGCACAACCTGGCGCTGAGTATTGATGAACGCCTGCAGGCGCTGGTTTATCGCGAACTGAACAACGCGGTGGCCTTTAACAAAGCTGAATCTGGTAGCGCCGTGCTGGTGGATGTCAACACCGGTGAAGTGCTGGCGATGGCTAACAGCCCGTCATACAACCCAAACAATCTGAGTGGCACGCCGAAAGAGGCGATGCGTAACCGTACCATCACTGACGTGTTTGAACCGGGTTCAACGGTTAAACCGATGGTGGTGATGACCGCGTTGCAACGTGGCGTAGTGCGGGAAAACTCGGTACTCAATACCATTCCTTATCGAATTAACGGCCACGAAATCAAAGACGTGGCACGCTACAGCGAATTAACCCTGACCGGGGTATTACAGAAGTCGAGTAACGTCGGTGTTTCCAAGCTGGCGTTAGCGATGCCGTCCTCAGCGTTAGTAGATACTTACTCACGTTTTGGACTGGGAAAAGCGACCAATTTGGGGTTGGTCGGAGAACGCAGTGGCTTATATCCTCAAAAACAACGGTGGTCTGACATAGAGAGGGCCACCTTCTCTTTCGGCTACGGGCTAATGGTAACACCGTTACAGTTAGCGCGAGTCTACGCAACTATCGGCAGCTACGGCATTTATCGCCCACTGTCGATTACCAAAGTTGACCCCCCGGTTCCCGGTGAACGAGTCTTCCCGGAATCCATTGTTCGCACCGTGGTGCATATGATGGAAAGCGTGGCGCTACCGGGTGGTGGCGGCGTGAAGGCGGCGATTAAGGGCTATCGTATCGCCATTAAAACCGGTACCGCGAAAAAGGTCGGGCCGGACGGTCGCTACATCAATAAATATATTGCTTATACCGCAGGCGTTGCGCCTGCGAGTCAGCCGCGCTTCGCGCTGGTTGTTGTTATCAACGATCCGCAGGCGGGTAAATACTACGGCGGCGCCGTTTCCGCGCCGGTCTTTGGTGCCATCATGGGCGGCGTATTGCGTACCATGAACATCGAGCCGGATGCGCTGACAACGGGCGATAAAAATGAATTTGTGATTAATCAAGGCGAGGGGACAGGTGGCAGATCGTAATTTGCGCGACCTTCTTGCTCCGTGGGTGCCAGACGCACCTTCGCGAGCACTGCGAGAGATGACACTCGACAGCCGTGTGGCTGCGGCGGGCGATCTCTTTGTAGCTGTAGTAGGTCATCAGGCGGACGGGCGTCGATATATCCCGCAGGCGATAGCGCAAGGTGTGGCTGCCATTATTGCAGAGGCGAAAGATGAGGCGACCGACGGTGAAATCCGTGAAATGCACGGCGTACCGGTCATCTATCTCAGCCAGCTCAACGAGCGTTTATCTGCACTGGCGGGCCGCTTTTACCATGAACCCTCTGACAATTTACGTCTTGTAGGCGTAACGGGCACCAACGGCAAAACCACGACGACCCAGCTGCTGGCACAGTGGAGCCAACTGCTTGGCGAAACCAGCGCGGTAATGGGCACCGTTGGTAACGGCCTGCTGGGGAAAGTGATCCCGACAGAAAATACCACCGGTTCGGCAGTCGATGTTCAGCATGAGCTGGCGGGGCTGGTGGATCAGGGCGCGACTTTTTGCGCAATGGAAGTTTCCTCCCACGGGCTGGTACAGCACCGTGTGGCGGCATTGAAATTTGCGGCATCGGTCTTTACCAACTTAAGCCGCGATCACCTTGATTATCATGGTGATATGGAACACTACGAAGCTGCGAAATGGCTGCTTTATTCTGCACATCATTGCGGTCAGGCGATTGTTAACGCCGACGATGAAGTGGGTCGCCGCTGGCTGGCAAAACTGCCAGACGCGGTTGCGGTGTCAATGGAAGATCATATCAATCCGAACTGTCACGGACGCTGGTTGAAAGCGACCGACGTGAACTATCACGACAGCGGTGCGACGATTCGCTTTAGCTCAAGCTGGGGCGATGGCGAAATTGAAAGCCATCTGATGGGCGCTTTTAACGTCAGCAACTTGCTGCTGGCGCTGGCGACGCTGCTGGCGCTGGGCTATCCACTGGCTGAGCTGCTGAAAACCGCCGCGCGTCTGCAACCGGTTTGCGGACGTATGGAAGTGTTCACTGCACCAGGCAAACCGACGGTGGTGGTGGATTACGCGCATACGCCAGATGCACTGGAAAAAGCCTTACAGGCGGCGCGCCTGCACTGTACGGGCAAGCTGTGGTGCGTCTTTGGCTGTGGTGGCGATCGTGATAAAGGCAAACGTCCACTGATGGGCGCAATTGCTGAAGAGTTCGCTGACGTGGCGGTGGTAACGGACGATAACCCGCGTACCGAAGAACCGCGTGCCATTATCAACGATATTCTGGCGGGAATGTTAGATGCCGGACATGCCAAAGTGATGGAAGGCCGTGCTGAAGCGGTGACTTGCGCCGTTATGCAGGCTAAAGAGAATGATGTGGTACTGGTCGCGGGCAAAGGTCATGAGGATTACCAGATTGTTGGCAATCAGCGTCTGGACTACTCCGATCGCGTCACGGTGGCGCGTCTGCTGGGGGTGATTGCATGATTAGCGTAACCCTTAGCCAACTTACCGATATTCTCAACGGTGAACTGCAAGGTGCAGATATCACCCTTGATGCTGTAACCACTGACACGCGAAAACTGACGCCGGGCTGCCTGTTTGTTGCCCTGAAAGGCGAACGTTTCGATGCTCATGATTTTGCCGACCAGGCGAAAGCTGGCGGCGCGGGCGCACTACTGGTCAGCCGTCCGCTGGATATCGATCTGCCGCAGTTAATCGTCAAGGATACGCGTCTGGCGTTTGGTGAACTGGCTGCATGGGTTCGCCAGCAAGTTCCGGCGCGCGTGGTTGCTCTGACGGGCTCCTCCGGCAAAACCTCTGTTAAAGAGATGACGGCGGCAATTTTAAGCCAGTGCGGCAACACACTTTATACGGCAGGCAATCTCAACAACGACATCGGTGTACCGATGACGCTGTTGCGCTTAACGCCGGAATACGATTTCGCAGTTATTGAACTTGGCGCGAACCATCAGGGCGAAATTGCCTGGACTGTGAGTCTGACTCGCCCGGAAGCGGCGCTGGTCAACAACCTGGCAGCGGCACATCTGGAAGGTTTTGGCTCGCTTGCGGGTGTCGCGAAAGCGAAAGGTGAAATCTTTAGCGGCCTGCCGGAAAACGGTATCGCCATCATGAACGCTGACAACAACGACTGGCTGAACTGGCAGAGCGTAATTGGCTCACGCAAAGTGTGGCGTTTCTCACCCAATGCCGCCAACAGCGATTTCACCGCCACCAACATCCATGTGACTTCGCACGGTACGGAATTTACCCTCCAAACCCCAACAGGTAGCGTCGATGTTCTGCTGCCGCTTCCAGGGCGTCACAATATTGCGAATGCGCTGGCAGCCGCTGCGCTCTCCATGTCCGTGGGCGCAACGCTTGATGCTATCAAAGCGGGGCTGGCAAATCTGAAAGCTGTTCCAGGCCGTCTGTTCCCCATCCAACTGGCGGAAAACCAGTTGCTGCTCGACGACTCCTACAACGCCAATGTCGGTTCAATGACCGCAGCAGTCCAGGTACTGGCTGAAATGCCGGGCTACCGCGTGCTGGTGGTGGGCGATATGGCGGAATTGGGCGCTGAAAGCGAAGCCTGCCATGTACAGGTGGGCGAGGCGGCAAAAGCTGCTGGTATTGACCGCGTGTTAAGCGTGGGTAAACAAAGCCATGCTATCAGCACCGCCAGCGGCGTTGGCGAACATTTTGCAGATAAAACAGCGCTTATCGCGCGTATTAAATCACTGATTGCTGAGCAACAGGTAATTACGATTTTAGTTAAGGGTTCACGTAGTGCCGCCATGGAAGAGGTAGTACGCGCTTTACAGGAGAATGGGACATGTTAGTTTGGCTGGCCGAACATTTGGTCAAATATTATTCCGGCTTTAACGTCTTTTCCTATCTGACGTTTCGCGCCATCGTCAGCCTGCTGACCGCGCTGTTCATCTCATTGTGGATGGGCCCGCGTATGATTGCTCATTTGCAAAAACTTTCCTTTGGTCAGGTAGTGCGTAACGACGGTCCTGAATCACACTTCAGCAAGCGCGGTACGCCGACCATGGGCGGGATTATGATCCTGACAGCGATTGTGATCTCCGTGCTGCTATGGGCTTATCCATCCAATCCGTACGTCTGGTGCGTACTGGTGGTGCTGGTAGGTTACGGCATCATTGGCTTTGTTGATGACTATCGCAAAGTGGTGCGTAAAGACACCAAGGGCCTGATTGCGCGCTGGAAGTATTTCTGGATGTCGGTGATCGCGCTGGGTGTTGCCTTCGCGCTGTACCTTGCCGGCAAAGACACGCCCGCAACGCAGCTGGTGGTTCCGTTCTTTAAAGATGTGATGCCGCAACTGGGGCTGTTCTACATTCTGCTGGCTTACTTCGTCATTGTGGGTACTGGCAACGCGGTAAACCTGACTGATGGTCTCGACGGTCTGGCAATTATGCCGACCGTATTTGTCGCCGGTGGTTTTGCGCTGGTGGCGTGGGCGACCGGCAACATGAACTTTGCCAGCTATTTACACATACCGTATCTACGACACGCCGGGGAACTGGTCATTGTCTGTACCGCGATAGTTGGGGCAGGGCTGGGCTTCCTGTGGTTTAACACCTATCCGGCGCAGGTCTTTATGGGCGATGTCGGTTCGCTGGCGTTAGGTGGTGCGTTAGGTATTATCGCCGTACTGCTGCGTCAGGAATTCCTGCTGGTGATTATGGGGGGCGTGTTCGTGGTAGAAACACTTTCCGTCATCCTGCAGGTCGGCTCCTTTAAACTGCGCGGACAACGTATTTTCCGCATGGCACCGATTCATCACCACTATGAACTGAAAGGCTGGCCGGAACCGCGCGTCATTGTACGTTTCTGGATTATTTCGCTGATGCTGGTCCTGATTGGTCTGGCAACGCTGAAGGTACGTTAATCATGGCTGATTACCAGGGTAAAAATGTCGTCATTATCGGCCTGGGCCTCACCGGGCTTTCTTGCGTGGACTTTTTCCTCGCTCGCGGTGTGACGCCGCGCGTTATGGATACGCGTATGACACCGCCTGGCCTGGATAAATTACCCGAAGCTGTAGAACGCCACACGGGCGGTCTGAATGATGAATGGCTGATGGCGGCCGATCTGATTGTCGCCAGTCCCGGTATTGCACTGGCGCATCCATCCTTAAGCGCTGCCGCTGATGCCGGAATCGAAATCGTTGGCGATATCGAGCTGTTCTGTCGTGAAGCACAAGCACCGATTGTGGCGATCACCGGTTCTAACGGCAAAAGCACGGTCACCACGCTAGTGGGTGAAATGGCGAAAGCGGCGGGGGTTAACGTTGGTGTGGGTGGCAATATTGGCCTGCCTGCGTTGATGCTGCTGGATGATGAGTGCGAACTGTACGTGCTGGAGCTGTCGAGCTTCCAGCTTGAAACCACCTCCAGTTTACAGGCGGTAGCAGCGACCATTCTGAACGTGACTGAAGATCATATGGATCGCTATCCGTTTGGTTTACAACAGTATCGTGCAGCAAAACTGCGCATTTACGAAAACGCAAAAATTTGCGTGGTTAATGCTGATGATGCCTTAACAATGCCGATTCGCGGTGCGGATGAACGCTGTGTCAGCTTTGGCGTCAACATGGGTGACTATCACCTGAATCATCAGCAGGGTGAAACCTGGCTGCGGGTGAAGGGCGAGAAAGTGCTGAACGTGAAAGAAATGAAACTTTCCGGGCAGCATAACTACACCAATGCACTGGCAGCTCTGGCACTGGCAGATGCCGCTGGTTTGCCGCGCGCCAGCAGCCTGAAAGCGTTAACCACATTCACTGGTCTGCCGCATCGCTTTGAAGTTGTGCTGGAGCATAACGGTGTGCGCTGGATTAACGATTCAAAAGCGACCAACGTCGGCAGTACGGAAGCGGCACTGAATGGCCTGCACGTAGACGGCACGCTGCATTTGTTGCTGGGCGGCGATGGTAAATCGGCAGATTTTAGCCCACTGGCGCGTTACCTGAATGGCGATAACGTACGTCTGTATTGTTTCGGTCGGGACGGCGCGCAGCTGGCGGCGCTACGCCCGGAAGTGGCAGAACAAACCGAAACCATGGAACAGGCGATGCGCTTGCTGGCTCCGCGTGTTCAGCCGGGCGATATGGTTCTGCTCTCCCCGGCCTGTGCCAGCCTTGATCAGTTCAAGAACTTTGAACAACGAGGCAATGAGTTTGCCCGTCTGGCGAAGGAGTTAGGTTGATGCGTTTATCTCTCCCTCGCCTGAAAATGCCGCGCCTGCCAGGATTCAGTATTCTGGTCTGGATCTCCACGGCGCTAAAGGGCTGGGTGATGGGCTCGCGGGAAAAAGATACCGACAGCCTGATCATGTACGATCGCACCTTACTGTGGCTGACCTTCGGCCTCGCGGCGATTGGCTTTATCATGGTGACCTCGGCGTCAATGCCCATCGGGCAACGCTTAACCAACGATCCGTTCTTCTTCGCGAAGCGTGATGGCGTCTATCTGATCCTGGCATTCATTCTGGCGATCATTACGCTGCGTCTGCCGATGGAATTCTGGCAACGTTACAGCGCTACGATGCTACTCGGATCAATCATCCTGTTGATGATCGTTCTGGTAGTGGGTAGCTCTGTTAAAGGGGCATCGCGTTGGATCGATCTCGGCTTGCTGCGTATCCAGCCTGCGGAGCTGACAAAACTGTCGTTGTTTTGCTATATCGCCAACTATCTGGTGCGTAAAGGCGACGAAGTACGTAATAACCTGCGCGGCTTCCTGAAACCGATGGGCGTGATTCTGGTGTTGGCAGTGTTACTGCTGGCACAGCCAGACCTTGGTACGGTGGTGGTGTTGTTTGTGACTACGCTGGCGATGTTATTCCTGGCGGGAGCGAAATTGTGGCAGTTCATTGCCATTATCGGTATGGGCATTTCAGCGGTTGTGTTGCTGATCCTCGCCGAACCGTACCGTATCCGCCGTGTTACCGCATTCTGGAACCCGTGGGAAGATCCCTTTGGCAGCGGCTATCAGTTAACGCAATCGCTGATGGCGTTTGGTCGCGGCGAACTTTGGGGGCAAGGTTTAGGTAACTCGGTACAAAAACTGGAGTATCTGCCGGAAGCGCACACTGACTTTATTTTCGCCATTATCGGCGAAGAATTAGGTTATGTCGGTGTGGTACTAGCACTTTTAATGGTATTCTTCGTCGCTTTTCGTGCGATGTCGATTGGCCGTAAAGCATTAGAAATTGACCATCGTTTTTCCGGTTTTCTCGCCTGTTCCATTGGCATCTGGTTTAGCTTCCAGGCGCTGGTTAACGTAGGCGCGGCGGCGGGGATGTTACCGACCAAAGGTCTGACATTGCCGCTGATCAGTTACGGTGGTTCGAGCTTACTGATTATGTCGACAGCCATCATGATGCTGTTGCGTATTGATTATGAAACGCGTCTGGAGAAAGCGCAGGCGTTTGTACGAGGTTCACGATGAGTGGTCAAGGAAAGCGATTAATGGTGATGGCAGGCGGAACCGGTGGACATGTATTCCCGGGGCTGGCGGTTGCGCACCATCTAATGGCTCAGGGTTGGCAAGTTCGCTGGCTGGGGACTGCCGACCGTATGGAAGCGGACTTAGTGCCAAAACATGGCATCGAAATTGATTTCATTCGTATCTCTGGTCTGCGTGGAAAAGGTATAAAAGCACTGATAGCTGCCCCGCTGCGTATCTTCAACGCCTGGCGTCAGGCGCGGGCGATTATGAAAGCGTACAAACCTGACGTGGTGCTCGGTATGGGCGGCTACGTATCAGGTCCAGGTGGTCTGGCCGCGTGGTCGTTAGGCATTCCGGTTGTGCTTCATGAACAAAACGGTATTGCGGGCTTAACCAATAAATGGCTGGCGAAGATTGCTACCAAAGTGATGCAAGCGTTTCCAGGCGCTTTCCCTAATGCGGAAGTGGTGGGTAACCCGGTGCGTACCGATGTGCTGGCGCTGCCGTTGCCGCAGCAACGTTTGGCTGGACGTGAAGGTCCGGTTCGTGTGTTGGTAGTGGGTGGTTCCCAGGGCGCACGCACTCTTAACCAGACAATGCCGCAGGTTGCTGCGAAACTGGGTGATTCAGTCACTATCTGGCATCAGAGCGGCAAAGGTTCGCAACAATCCGTTGAACAGGCGTATGCCGAAGCGGGGCAACCGCAGCATAAAGTGACGGAATTTATTGATGATATGGCGGCGGCGTATGCGTGGGCGGATGTCGTCGTTTGCCGCTCCGGTGCGTTAACGGTGAGTGAAATCGCTGCGGCAGGACTACCGGCGTTGTTTGTGCCGTTTCAACATAAAGACCGCCAGCAATACTGGAATGCGCTACCGCTGGAAAAAGCGGGCGCAGCCAAAATTATCGAGCAGCCACAGCTTAGCGTGGATGCTGTCGCCAACACCCTGGCCGGGTGGTCGCGAGAAACCTTATTAACCATGGCAGAACGCGCCCGCGCCGCATCCATTCCGGATGCCACCGAGCGAGTGGCAAATGAAGTGAGCCGGGCTGCCCGGGCGTAATTGTAGCGATGCCTTTTGCATCGTATGAATTTAAGAAGTTAATGGCGTAAAGAATGAATACACAACAATTGGCAAAACTGCGTTCCATCGTGCCCGAAATGCGTCGCGTTCGGCACATACATTTTGTCGGCATCGGTGGTGCCGGTATGGGCGGTATTGCCGAAGTTCTGGCCAATGAAGGTTATCAGATCAGTGGTTCCGATTTAGCGCCAAATCCGGTCACGCAGCAGTTAATGAATCTTGGGGCGACAATTTATTTCAACCATCGCCCGGAAAACGTACGTGATGCCAGCGTGGTCGTTGTTTCCAGCGCGATTTCTGCCGATAACCCGGAAATTGTCGCAGCTCATGAAGCGCGTATTCCGGTGATCCGTCGTGCCGAAATGCTGGCTGAGTTAATGCGTTTTCGTCATGGCATCGCCATTGCCGGAACGCACGGCAAAACGACAACCACTGCGATGGTTTCCAGCATCTACGCAGAAGCGGGACTCGACCCAACCTTCGTTAACGGTGGGCTGGTAAAAGCGGCGGGCGTTCATGCGCGTTTGGGGCATGGTCGGTACCTGATTGCCGAAGCAGATGAGAGTGATGCATCGTTCCTGCATCTGCAACCGATGGTGGCGATTGTCACCAATATCGAAGCCGACCACATGGATACCTACCAGGGCGACTTTGAGAATTTAAAACAGACCTTTATTAATTTTCTGCACAACCTGCCGTTTTACGGTCGTGCAGTGATGTGTGTTGATGATCCGGTGATCCGCGAATTGTTACCGCGTGTGGGACGTCAGACCACGACTTACGGCTTCAGCGAAGATGCCGACGTGCGTGTAGAAGATTATCAGCAGATTGGCCCGCAAGGGCACTTTACGCTGCTGCGCCAGGACAAAGAGCCGATGCGCGTCACCCTAAATGCGCCAGGTCGTCATAACGCGCTGAACGCCGCAGCTGCGGTTGCGGTTGCTACGGAAGAGGGCATTGACGACGAGGCTATTTTGCGTGCGCTGGAGAGCTTCCAGGGGACTGGTCGTCGTTTTGATTTCCTCGGTGAATTCCCGCTGGAGCCAGTGAATGGTAAAAGCGGTACGGCAATGCTGGTCGATGACTACGGCCACCACCCGACGGAAGTGGACGCCACTATTAAAGCGGCGCGTGCAGGCTGGCCGGATAAAAACCTGGTAATGCTGTTTCAGCCGCACCGTTTTACCCGTACACGCGACCTGTATGATGATTTCGCCAATGTGCTGACGCAGGTTGATACCCTGTTGATGCTGGAAGTGTATCCGGCTGGCGAAGCGCCAATTCCGGGAGCGGACAGCCGTTCGCTGTGTCGCACAATTCGTGGACGTGGGAAAATTGATCCCATTCTGGTGCCTGACCCGGCGCAGGTAGCCGAGATGCTGGCACCGGTATTAACCGGTAACGACCTGATTCTCGTTCAGGGGGCTGGTAATATTGGAAAAATTGCCCGTTCTTTAGCTGAAATCAAACTGAAGCCGCAAACTCCGGAGGAAGCACAACATGACTGATAAAATCGCGGTCCTGTTGGGTGGGACCTCCGCTGAGCGGGAAGTTTCTCTGAATTCTGGCGCAGCGGTGTTAGCCGGGCTGCGTGAAGGCGGTATTGACGCGTATCCTGTCGACCCGAAAGAAGTCGACGTGACGCAACTGAAGTCGATGGGCTTTCAGAAAGTGTTTATCGCGCTACACGGTCGCGGCGGTGAAGATGGCACGCTGCAGGGCATGCTCGAGCTGATGGGCTTGCCTTATACCGGCAGCGGAGTGATGGCATCTGCGCTTTCAATGGATAAACTACGCAGCAAATTGCTTTGGCAGGGCGCTGGTTTACCGGTAGCGCCGTGGGTAGCATTAACCCGCGCAGAGTTTGAAAAAGGCCTGAGTGATAAGCAGTTAGCAGAAATTTCTGCTCTGGGTTTGCCGGTTATCGTTAAGCCGAGCCGCGAAGGTTCCAGTGTGGGAATGTCAAAAGTAGTAGCAGAAAATGCTCTACAAGATGCATTAAGATTGGCATTTCAGCACGATGAGGAAGTATTGATTGAAAAATGGCTAAGTGGGCCGGAGTTCACGGTTGCGATACTCGGTGAAGAAATTTTACCGTCAATACGTATTCAACCGTCCGGAACCTTCTATGATTATGAGGCGAAGTATCTCTCTGATGAGACACAGTATTTCTGCCCCGCAGGTCTGGAAGCGTCACAAGAGGCCAATTTGCAGGCATTAGTGCTGAAAGCATGGACGACGTTAGGTTGCAAAGGATGGGGACGTATTGACGTTATGCTGGACAGCGATGGACAGTTTTATCTGCTGGAAGCCAATACCTCACCGGGTATGACCAGCCACAGCCTGGTGCCGATGGCGGCACGTCAGGCAGGTATGAGCTTCTCGCAGTTGGTAGTACGAATTCTGGAACTGGCGGACTAATATGTCGCAGGCTGCTCTGAACACGCGAAACAGCGAAGAAGAGGTTTCTTCTCGCCGCAATAATGGAACGCGTCTGGCGGGGATCCTTTTCCTGCTGACCGTTTTAACGACAGTGTTGGTGAGCGGCTGGGTCGTGTTGGGCTGGATGGAAGATGCGCAACGCCTGCCGCTCTCAAAGCTGGTGTTGACCGGTGAACGCCATTACACGCGTAATGACGATATCCGGCAGTCGATCCTGGCATTGGGTGAGCCAGGTACCTTTATGACCCAGGATGTCAACATCATCCAGACGCAAATAGAACAACGCCTGCCGTGGATTAAGCAGGTGAGCGTCAGAAAGCAGTGGCCTGATGAATTGAAGATTCATCTGGTTGAATATGTGCCGATTGCGCGGTGGAATGATCAACATATGGTAGACGCGGAAGGAAACACTTTCAGCGTGCCGCCAGATCGCACCAGCAAGCAGGTGCTTCCAATGCTGTATGGCCCGGAAGGCAGCGCCAATGAAGTGTTGCAGGGCTATCGCGAAATGGGGCAGATGCTGGCAAAGGACAGATTTACTCTGAAGGAAGCGGCGATGACCGCGCGGCGTTCCTGGCAGTTGACGCTGAATAACGATATTAAGCTCAATCTTGGCCGGGGCGATACGATGAAACGTTTGGCTCGCTTTGTAGAACTTTATCCGGTTTTACAGCAGCAGGCGCAAACCGATGGCAAACGGATTAGCTACGTTGATTTGCGTTATGACTCTGGAGCGGCAGTAGGCTGGGCGCCCTTGCCGCCAGAGGAATCTACTCAGCAACAAAATCAGGCACAGGCAGAACAACAATGATCAAGGCGACGGACAGAAAACTGGTAGTAGGACTGGAGATTGGTACCGCGAAGGTTGCCGCTTTAGTAGGGGAAGTTCTGCCCGACGGTATGGTCAATATCATTGGCGTGGGCAGCTGCCCGTCGCGTGGTATGGATAAAGGCGGGGTGAACGACCTCGAATCCGTGGTCAAGTGCGTACAACGCGCCATTGACCAGGCAGAATTGATGGCAGATTGTCAGATCTCTTCGGTATATCTGGCGCTTTCTGGTAAGCACATCAGCTGCCAGAATGAAATTGGTATGGTGCCTATTTCTGAAGAAGAAGTGACGCAAGAAGATGTGGAAAACGTCGTCCATACCGCGAAATCGGTGCGTGTGCGCGATGAGCATCGTGTGCTGCATGTGATCCCGCAAGAGTATGCGATTGACTATCAGGAAGGGATCAAGAATCCGGTAGGACTTTCGGGCGTGCGGATGCAGGCAAAAGTGCACCTGATCACATGTCACAACGATATGGCGAAAAACATCGTCAAAGCGGTTGAACGTTGTGGGCTGAAAGTTGACCAACTGATATTTGCCGGACTGGCATCAAGTTATTCGGTATTGACGGAAGATGAACGTGAACTGGGTGTCTGCGTCGTCGATATCGGTGGTGGTACAATGGATATCGCCGTTTATACCGGTGGGGCATTGCGCCACACTAAGGTAATTCCTTATGCTGGCAATGTCGTGACCAGTGATATCGCTTACGCCTTTGGCACGCCGCCAAGCGACGCCGAAGCGATTAAAGTTCGCCACGGTTGTGCGCTGGGTTCCATCGTTGGAAAAGATGAGAGCGTGGAAGTGCCGAGCGTAGGCGGTCGTCCGCCGCGGAGTCTGCAACGTCAGACCCTGGCAGAGGTGATCGAGCCGCGCTATACCGAGCTGCTCAACCTGGTCAACGAAGAGATATTGCAGTTGCAGGAAAAGCTTCGCCAACAAGGGGTTAAACATCACCTGGCGGCAGGCATTGTATTAACTGGTGGCGCAGCGCAGATCGAAGGTCTTGCAGCCTGTGCTCAGCGCGTGTTTCATACGCAAGTGCGTATCGGCGCGCCGCTGAACATTACCGGTTTAACGGATTATGCTCAGGAGCCGTATTATTCGACGGCGGTGGGATTGCTTCACTATGGAAAAGAGTCACATCTTAACGGTGAAGCTGAAGTAGAAAAACGTGTTACAGCATCAGTTGGCTCGTGGATCAAGCGACTCAATAGTTGGCTGCGAAAAGAGTTTTAATTTTTATGAGGCCGACGATGATTACGGCCTCAGGCGACAGGCACAAATCGGAGAGAAACTATGTTTGAACCAATGGAACTTACCAATGACGCGGTGATTAAAGTCATCGGCGTCGGCGGCGGCGGCGGTAATGCTGTTGAACACATGGTGCGCGAGCGCATTGAAGGTGTTGAATTCTTCGCGGTAAATACCGATGCACAAGCGCTGCGTAAAACAGCGGTTGGACAGACGATTCAAATCGGTAGCGGTATCACCAAAGGACTGGGCGCTGGCGCTAATCCAGAAGTTGGCCGTAATGCGGCTGATGAGGATCGCGATGCACTGCGTGCGGCGCTGGAAGGTGCAGACATGGTCTTTATCGCAGCGGGTATGGGTGGTGGTACCGGTACAGGCGCAGCACCAGTCGTCGCTGAAGTGGCAAAAGATTTGGGTATCCTGACCGTTGCTGTCGTCACTAAGCCTTTCAACTTTGAAGGCAAGAAGCGTATGGCATTCGCGGAGCAGGGGATCACTGAACTGTCCAAGCATGTGGACTCTCTGATTACTATCCCGAACGACAAACTGCTGAAAGTTCTGGGCCGCGGTATCTCCCTGCTGGATGCGTTTGGCGCAGCGAACGACGTACTCAAAGGCGCTGTGCAAGGTATCGCCGAACTGATTACTCGTCCGGGTTTGATGAACGTGGACTTTGCAGACGTACGCACCGTAATGTCTGAAATGGGCTACGCAATGATGGGTTCTGGCGTGGCGAGCGGTGAAGACCGTGCGGAAGAAGCTGCTGAAATGGCTATCTCTTCTCCGCTGCTGGAAGATATCGACCTGTCTGGCGCACGCGGCGTGCTGGTTAACATCACGGCGGGCTTCGACCTGCGTCTGGATGAGTTCGAAACGGTAGGTAACACCATCCGTGCATTTGCTTCCGACAACGCGACTGTGGTTATCGGTACTTCTCTTGACCCGGATATGAATGACGAGCTGCGCGTAACTGTTGTTGCGACAGGTATCGGCATGGACAAACGTCCTGAAATCACTCTGGTGACCAATAAGCAGGTTCAGCAGCCAGTGATGGATCGCTACCAGCAGCACGGGATGGCTCCGCTGACCCAGGAGCAGAAGCCGGTTGCTAAAGTCGTGAATGACAATGCGCCGCAAACTGCGAAAGAGCCGGATTATCTGGATATCCCAGCATTCCTGCGTAAGCAAGCTGATTAAGAATTGACTGGAATTTGGGTTTCGAGGCTCTTTGTGCTAAACTGGCCCGCCGAATGTATAGTACACTTCGGTTGGATAGGTAATTTGGCGAGATAATACGATGATCAAACAAAGGACACTTAAACGTATCGTTCAGGCGACGGGTGTCGGTTTACATACCGGCAAGAAAGTCACCCTGACGTTACGCCCTGCGCCGGCCAACACCGGGGTCATCTATCGTCGCACCGACTTGAATCCACCGGTAGATTTCCCGGCCGATGCCAAATCTGTGCGTGATACCATGCTCTGTACGTGTCTGGTCAACGAGCATGATGTACGGATTTCAACCGTAGAGCACCTCAATGCTGCTCTCGCGGGCCTGGGCATCGATAACATTGTTATCGAAGTTAACGCGCCGGAAATCCCGATCATGGACGGCAGCGCCGCTCCGTTTGTATACCTGCTGCTTGACGCCGGTATCGACGAGTTGAACTGCGCCAAGAAATTTGTTCGCATCAAAGAGACTGTTCGTGTCGAAGATGGCGATAAGTGGGCTGAATTTAAGCCGTACAATGGTTTTTCGCTGGATTTCACCATCGATTTTAACCATCCGGCTATTGATTCCAGCAACCAGCGCTATGCGATGAACTTCTCCGCTGATGCGTTTATGCGCCAGATCAGCCGTGCGCGTACGTTCGGTTTCATGCGTGATATCGAATATCTGCAGTCCCGTGGTTTGTGCCTGGGCGGTAGCTTCGATTGTGCCATCGTTGTTGACGATTATCGCGTACTGAACGAAGACGGCCTGCGTTTTGAAGACGAATTTGTGCGTCACAAAATGCTCGATGCGATCGGTGACTTGTTCATGTGTGGTCACAATATTATTGGTGCATTTACCGCTTATAAATCCGGTCATGCACTGAATAACAAACTGCTGCAGGCTGTCCTTGCAAAACAGGAAGCCTGGGAATATGTGACCTTCCAGGACGACGCAGAACTGCCGTTGGCCTTCAAAGCGCCTTCAGCCGTACTGGCATAACGACATTTATACTGTCGTATAAAATTCGACTGGCAAATCTGGCACTCTCTCCGGCCAGGTGAACCAGTCGTTTTTTTTTGAATTTTATAAGAACGATAAAAAACGGTGCGAACGCTGTTTTCTTAAGCACTTTTACGCACAACTTATCTTCATTCGTGCTGTGGACTTCAGGCTTTAATGATAAGATTTGTGCGCTAAATACGTTTGAATACGATCGGGATGGCAATAACGTGAGTGGAATACTGACGCGCTGGCGACAGTTTGGTAAACGCTACTTCTGGCCGCATCTCTTATTAGGGATGGTCGCGGCGAGTTTAGGTTTGCCTGCGCTCAGCAACGCCGCCGAACCAAACGCGCCCGCAAAAGCGACAACCCGCAACCACGAGCCTTCAGCCAAAGTTAACTTTGGTCAATTGGCCTTGCTGGAAGCGAACACGCGCCGCCCGAATTCGAACTATTCCGTTGATTACTGGCATCAACATGCCATTCGCACGGTAATCCGTCATCTTTCCTTCGCAATGGCACCGCAAACGCTGCCCGTTGCTGAAGAATCTTTGCCTCTTCAGGCGCAACATCTTGCATTACTGGATACGCTCAGCGCGCTGTTGACCCAGGAAGGCACGCCGTCTGAAAAGGGTTATCGCATTGATTATGCGCATTTTACCCCGCAAGCAAAATTCAGCACGCCCGTCTGGATAAGCCAGGCGCAAGGCATCCGTGCTGGCCCTCAACGCCTCAGCTAACAACAATAAACCTTTACTTCATTTTATTGACTCCGCAACGCGGGGCGTTTGAGATTTTATTATGCTAATCAAATTATTAACTAAAGTTTTCGGTAGTCGTAACGATCGCACCCTGCGCCGGATGCGCAAAGTGGTCAACATCATCAATGCCATGGAACCGGAGATGGAAAAACTCTCCGACGAAGAACTGAAAGGGAAAACCGCAGAGTTTCGTGCACGTCTGGAAAAAGGCGAAGTGCTGGAAAATCTGATCCCGGAAGCTTTCGCCGTGGTGCGTGAGGCAAGTAAGCGCGTCTTTGGTATGCGTCACTTCGACGTTCAGTTACTCGGCGGTATGGTTCTTAACGAACGCTGCATCGCCGAAATGCGTACCGGTGAAGGTAAAACCCTGACCGCAACGCTGCCTGCTTACCTGAACGCATTAACCGGTAAGGGCGTACACGTTGTTACCGTCAACGACTACCTGGCGCAACGTGACGCCGAAAACAACCGTCCGCTGTTTGAATTCCTTGGCCTGACTGTCGGTATCAACCTGCCGGGCATGCCAGCACCGGCGAAGCGTGAAGCTTACGCAGCTGACATCACTTACGGTACGAACAACGAATACGGCTTTGACTACCTGCGCGATAACATGGCGTTCAGCCCTGAAGAACGTGTACAGCGTAAACTGCACTATGCGCTGGTGGACGAAGTGGACTCCATCCTGATCGATGAAGCTCGTACACCGCTGATCATTTCCGGCCCGGCAGAAGACAGCTCGGAAATGTATAAACGCGTGAATAAAATTATTCCGCACCTGATCCGTCAGGAAAAAGAAGACTCCGAAACCTTCCAGGGCGAAGGCCACTTCTCGGTGGACGAAAAATCTCGCCAGGTGAACCTGACCGAACGTGGTCTGGTGCTGATTGAAGAACTGCTGGTGAAAGAAGGCATCATGGATGAAGGGGAGTCTCTGTACTCTCCGGCCAACATCATGCTGATGCACCACGTAACGGCGGCGCTGCGCGCTCATGCGCTGTTTACCCGAGACGTCGACTACATCGTTAAAGATGGTGAAGTTATCATCGTTGACGAACACACCGGTCGTACCATGCAGGGACGTCGTTGGTCCGATGGCCTGCATCAGGCAGTGGAAGCGAAAGAAGGTGTACAGATCCAGAACGAAAACCAGACGCTGGCGTCGATCACCTTTCAGAACTACTTCCGTCTGTATGAAAAACTGGCGGGGATGACCGGTACTGCTGATACCGAAGCTTTCGAATTTAGCTCCATCTACAAGCTGGATACCGTCGTTGTTCCGACCAACCGTCCAATGATTCGTAAAGATCTGCCGGACCTGGTCTACATGACTGAAGCGGAAAAAATTCAGGCGATCATTGAAGATATCAAAGAACGTACGGCGAAAGGTCAGCCGGTGCTGGTGGGTACTATCTCCATCGAAAAATCGGAGCTGGTGTCAAACGAACTGACCAAAGCCGGTATTAAGCACAACGTCCTGAACGCCAAATTCCACGCCAACGAAGCGGCGATTGTTGCTCAGGCAGGTTATCCGGCTGCGGTGACTATCGCGACCAACATGGCGGGTCGTGGTACAGATATTGTGCTCGGTGGTAGCTGGCAGGCAGAAGTTGCCGCGCTGGAAAATCCGACCGCAGAGCAAATTGAAAAAATTAAGGCCGACTGGCAGGTACGTCACGATGCGGTACTGGAAGCAGGTGGCCTGCATATCATCGGTACCGAGCGTCACGAATCCCGTCGTATCGATAACCAGTTGCGCGGTCGTTCTGGTCGTCAGGGGGATGCTGGTTCTTCCCGTTTCTACCTGTCGATGGAAGATGCGCTGATGCGTATTTTTGCTTCCGACCGAGTATCCGGCATGATGCGTAAACTGGGTATGAAGCCAGGCGAAGCCATTGAACACCCGTGGGTGACCAAAGCGATTGCCAACGCCCAGCGTAAAGTTGAAAGCCGTAACTTCGACATTCGTAAGCAACTGCTGGAATATGATGATGTGGCTAACGATCAGCGTCGCGCCATTTACTCCCAGCGTAACGAACTGCTGGATGTCAGCGATGTGAGCGAAACCATCAACAGCATTCGTGAAGATGTGTTCAAAGCGACCATTGATGCCTACATTCCGCCACAGTCGCTGGAAGAAATGTGGGATATTCCGGGACTGCAGGAACGTCTGAAGAACGATTTCGACCTCGATTTGCCAATTGCCGAGTGGCTGGATAAAGAACCAGAACTGCATGAAGAGACGCTGCGTGAGCGCATTCTGGCGCAGTCCATCGAAGTGTATCAGCGTAAAGAAGAAGTGGTTGGTGCTGAGATGATGCGTCACTTCGAAAAAGGCGTCATGCTGCAAACTCTCGACTCTCTGTGGAAAGAGCACCTGGCAGCGATGGACTATCTGCGTCAGGGTATCCACCTGCGTGGCTATGCACAGAAAGATCCGAAGCAGGAATACAAACGTGAATCGTTCTCCATGTTTGCAGCGATGCTGGAGTCGTTGAAATATGAAGTTATTAGCACGCTGAGCAAAGTTCAGGTACGTATGCCTGAAGAGGTTGAGGAGCTGGAACAACAGCGTCGTATAGAAGCCGAGCGTTTAGCGCAAATGCAGCAGCTTAGCCATCAGGATGACGACTCTGCAGCCGCAGCTGCACTGGCGGCGCAAACCGGTGAGCGCAAAGTAGGACGTAACGATCCTTGCCCGTGCGGTTCTGGTAAAAAATACAAGCAGTGCCATGGTCGCCTGCAATAAAAGCTAACAGTTGAAGTAAAAGGCGCAGGATTCTGCGCCTTTTTTATAGGTTTAAGACAATGAAAAAGCTGCAAATTGCGGTAGGTATTATTCGCAACGAGAACAATGAAATCTTTATAACGCGTCGCGCAGCAGATGCGCACATGGCGAATAAACTGGAGTTTCCCGGCGGTAAAATTGAAATGGGCGAAACGCCGGAACAGGCGGTGGTGCGTGAACTTCAGGAAGAGGTCGGGATTACCCCACAACATTTTTCGCTATTTGAAAAACTGGAATATGAATTCCCGGACAGGCATATAACACTGTGGTTTTGGCTGGTCGAAAGCTGGGAAGGGGAGCCGTGGGGTAAAGAAGGGCAACCCGGTGAGTGGATGTCGCTGGTCGGTCTGAATGCCGATGATTTTCCGCCAGCCAATGAACCGGTACTTGCGAAGCTTAAGCGTGTGTATGTCGGATAGGTGTTTATGCCGCATCCAACATTTGCACAAGATGCCCGATGCGACGCTGGCGCGTCTTATCAGCATCTACAATTTTAACACGTTGATATATAAGGTCTTGTAGGTCGGATAAGGCGTTCACACCGCATCCGACATTTGCACACGATGCCTGATACGACGCTGCCCGCGTCTTATCAGGCCAGCGTCGCATCAGAAAAAATGTCACTGCTTTGGCTCTTCGCTCCAGTCATCGCTTTCGGAAAGATCGCCACTGCTGGGGATTCGTTTTTCTTCAGCAGCCCATTCTCCGAGGTCGATCAGCTGACAACGTTTGGAGCAAAATGGCCGAAACGGGCTGATTTCACCCCACACCACCGTTTTCCCGCAGGTTGGGCAATTCACCGTAATAGTTTCTGACATTTTTACTCCTTAGCAACAGGCCAGTTCGAAATCCAGACGTTCCGGTACCTGTCCGTTTTCACTGTCCAGCGGCATAAAACGAATGGCAAAACGGCTCTTATGACCGGAAATTTGCGGATAAAGCTGTGAATCGAGTGACAGATTCAGGCGCAGCAAGTCGGCATCGCCACCGTTATCCTGATAAAAACCATTCAGGCTGGTTTGTTTACGGAAGGGGGCCGACTGGCGAATTAAATCCAGCACCATGGTAAGTGCCTGGGTGAGCGGGTTCAGGCTGGCAATCCAGGTTTCTACCTGGCTGTCGCGCTGCGCCTGGGGTAGATGCAGCCAAATGTGCAATGTAGGTAAATCAAAGCTACAACAGCCGCCTGGGATGCTCAGTCGCTGACGCACCAGAGCAATCAAACGATCTTCACGCAGAAATTGCCCGATACGCGGCGCGGAAATTAATACGCTCCCCGCCGCTTTTAACTGCTGAATTAATGCTTCAATACGGCTCTGGTCCACGCCAGGCACGCCAATCCAGGTCTGGAGTTTACGTTGCTGCCGGTCAAGTTCTTTCAACAGCTCAGTGCGGACTTCGCCGCGCTCGAAAACATCCAGTAATTCACTGACATTACGGAAGAAATGCAGCGCGCCAGCGTGGTCAGCGATGGGTAAATTAACGGTGAGTTGCTGAATCAAAAACTCAATGCGCAGCCACGTACGCATTTTTTCATTTAGTGGATGTTCAAAAAGGACCTGGGTCTGCATTACGGTTTTTCCTGTGAGACAAACTGCGACGCAAGCTGCAAATAGTGTGCGTGCAGGCGGGCAACATCCGATGCGATAGCATCCGGTGCGCCGTTATTATCAATGACGTCATCTGCCACGGCAAGGCGAGCTTCGCGCGGTGCCTGAGCAGCAAGGATTTGTTCGACATGCTCGCGAGTTACATCATCGCGCTGCATGGTGCGCTTAAGTTGCGTTTCTGGGCTGACATCCACCACCAGCACTCGATTCGCTTTTTTATACAGTGAGTTTTCTACCAGCAATGGCACAACCCACAGTACATAGGGGGAAGTTGCTTGCTGGATCTGGTGTTGCGTCTCTTGCTGAATCAGCGGATGCAGCAGGGCGTTAAGCCAGTTTTTCTCTTCCGGGTTGGCGAAGATCCGCTCGCGCAAGGCCCGGCGCTGCAATGTTCCATCAGCAGCAATCATGTTAGCGCCAAAGTGATCAGCAATGGCATGTAGCGCAGGTGCACCTGGTTCAACCACCTGACGCGCAATAATATCGGCATCAATGACGTTAATTCCGAGATCAGCAAACGCATTGGCAACGGTACTCTTGCCACTGCCAATGCCTCCCGTTAAGGCAACTATATACCTCATAATTTATATTCCCGGGAATTCATCATGATTATCAAAACGTTAAAAATGAGCGCACGAAAGCGAAATTGATGAAACGTTCGCTCACTATTTACCAGGTAAATTTATGGGATTGTAGCGTAAAAAAAGACAATTTCGCAGTCTTGCGCCGCATTGATTAGTGCGTATGATAGCGTCACTGGAGTTGCGCTCTTACCCTTATAGCCATTAACCCCAGGAATCCGCACATGCGTATTGAAGAAGATCTGAAGTTAGGTTTTAAAGACGTTCTCATCCGCCCTAAACGCTCCACTCTTAAAAGCCGTTCCGATGTTGAACTGGAACGTCAATTCACCTTCAAACATTCAGGTCAGAGCTGGTCCGGCGTGCCGATTATCGCCGCAAATATGGACACCGTAGGCACATTTTCTATGGCCTCTGCGCTGGCTTCTTTTGATATTTTGACTGCTGTGCATAAACACTATTCTGTCGAAGAGTGGCAAGCGTTTATCAACAATTCTTCCGCTGATGTGCTGAAACATGTGATGGTTTCTACCGGTACATCAGATGCGGATTTCGAAAAAACTAAACAGATTCTCGACCTGAACCCGGCATTAAATTTCGTTTGTATTGACGTGGCGAATGGTTATTCCGAACACTTCGTGCAGTTCGTTGCGAAAGCGCGTGAAGCGTGGCCGACCAAAACCATTTGTGCTGGCAACGTAGTGACTGGTGAAATGTGTGAGGAGCTTATCCTCTCCGGTGCTGATATCGTTAAAGTTGGCATCGGCCCAGGTTCTGTTTGTACAACTCGCGTCAAAACAGGCGTCGGTTATCCGCAACTTTCTGCGGTAATCGAATGTGCCGATGCTGCGCACGGTCTGGGCGGAATGATCGTCAGCGACGGTGGCTGCACCACGCCGGGCGATGTCGCGAAAGCCTTTGGCGGCGGTGCCGATTTCGTCATGCTTGGCGGCATGCTGGCGGGCCACGAAGAGAGCGGCGGTCGCATCGTTGAGGAGAACGGCGAGAAATTTATGCTGTTCTACGGCATGAGCTCCGAGTCTGCGATGAAACGTCACGTTGGCGGCGTTGCGGAATACCGCGCAGCAGAAGGTAAAACCGTTAAGCTGCCGCTGCGAGGCCCGGTTGAAAATACCGCGCGTGATATTTTGGGCGGCCTGCGTTCAGCTTGTACATACGTTGGGGCTTCACGCCTGAAAGAGCTGACCAAGCGCACCACGTTTATTCGTGTGCTGGAACAAGAAAACCGCATCTTCAACAACCTGTAATCTCCCAACGCTGGCGTGGAGCAACACGCCAGCGTTATCCCATTCCACTCATCGCATCGCCTAAATGGAAAATTGGCAGATACATTGCCACCACCAGCGTACCGATAATTCCTCCCGTTATGATCAGCAACGCCGGTTCCAGTAAGGCTGCGAGGTTATCCGCCAGCGCCAGTGTGTTATCCCGATGATGATGGGCGAGGTTGTCTAACATGAGATCCAGCGAGCCGGATGCCTCTCCTGTTCTCACTAATTGCAAACAGAGTGGGCTAAACTCACCGGTATTTTTTAGCGCCAGCCAGATGGGGTGACCGTTACTGATATCGTGCTGGATTTGTGTCAGAAGTTGCACCCAGTACGGGCAGCGCATTGTTTCTCTGACGCTCTCTACGCCCTGTAAAAAAGTAATGCCTGCACTTTGAGTCAGCGCCAGAATCGTAAAGATCTGCGTGAGTTTTTGTCCCCGCATCAGTGAACCCATAATCGGGATGCGTAACAGCAATTTCTGCCGCGCGATAAGCCAGGTCGGGCGGCGCATCAGCAACTTATTGGCTATCGCCAGCAGAAAGCCGAACAACACCAGCAGCCAGCCCCATTCGCCACTAAAGTCTGCCAGCGTCATGATCCCCTGCGTTAGTACCGGTAGTGGGGTGTTGAAGGTCTTATAAATAGCAGCAAACTCCGGCAGCACAAAATGCAGCATTGCCACAACCACCATGATTGCCATCGCTAAAATGATGATGGGATAACGCAACGCTGATTTCACTTTATCGGCTAACTGACGCTGGGCTTTTTGCTGTCGAGCAAGTTCAAAGCAACATTCATCTAACTTACCAGTCAATTCCCCCGTGCGGATCATTGCCTGATAGAGCGGCGGAAATACCTCTGACCAGGGTAATAAGGCATTGGAAAAAGCAATGCCCTGTTCGAGATCGTACGCCAGCGATTGCAGCAACGCTTGCCATTGCTTACTGGGATGCTGTTCCGCCAGCAGTGCCAGCCCTTCAGAAAGCGTTAACCCGGCTTTGAGTAGCGTCGCCAGTTGATGAATGACTTCCGCGCTTTTATCTCCTCGCCACTGCGCAGAATTGATGGCGATTCGCTTCAGGCTTAGTGGGGTAACCATCTGTTGCTGTAGTGCCATAAGCAGCAAAGCACGGCTCTCAGCCCATAGCATCCCATCTTGCGCATTGCCGTCGCCGGTTATGCCATGCCAGCGCCAGAGTTGCTTACTCGCCATGCGGCATCCCCAATACGCGGATTAACTCTTCAAAGGTGGTTAAGCCTTGCTCCACGGCCAGGCAGCCGTTTTCAAAAAGCGTACGCATACCCGCCTGTCGGGCGTGCGTTTCCAGCGATTCAACGTCGGTATTAGCGGAAATAAGCTGACGTATGACCGGTGTTATGGGCAGAACTTCAAATAAGGCCGTGCGACCATAAAAACCGTGGTAGCAATGTACACAACCGGGTGCCTGCCAGTGGGGCAGCGGCGACGGCCATACATTGTCTGGAATATGGATGGGCTCCCCTTGCTGTCGGCGACAATGTGGGCAAAGTTTACGTACCAGACGCTGGGCTATTACCAGTGTAAGCGCCGATGAGAGCATCCAGCGGGCGACCCCCATTTGCTGTAAACGTACCAGCGTTTCAGTGGTGGAATTGGTGTGTAGGGTAGACAACACCAGGTGACCGGTTTGCGCCGCTTTAATAGCGATCTCTGCTGTTTCGCCATCGCGGATCTCTCCGATCATGATGACGTCAGGGTCCTGGCGCAATAACGCACGCAAAACGCCCTGAAAGGTAAGACCGGCACGCGGATGGATTTGCGTCTGGTTTAGTCCGGCTATGGGGATCTCAACCGGATCTTTGACGCTACAAATATTAATGTCAGCGGTATTCAGCGTTTGCAGGGCACTATAAAGCGTGACCGTTTTGCCGCTGCCTGTAGGGCCTGTTACCAGCACCAGTCCCTGTGGTTGTTGCAAGGCATGAGCAAAGTCCGCCAGTTGTAACGGCTGCATTCCAAGCGTGTTGACATCCAGTGCCTGACTCACCTGCTGTAACAACCTTAATACCACCTTTTCACCACCCCGACATGGTAAGGTCGCAATACGAAATGAGACGGCGTTTCCTGCCAGTTCGACAGTGAATTGCCCGTCCTGCGGCAGGCGATGTTCCGCAATATCCAGGTTGCCCAGCACTTTTAATCTGGCGGTTAATGCGACTCCGGCATCCGGTGAAACATCCGGTAAAGGATGCAATACGCCGTCGATACGCAAGCGGATGCGGTAGGCATTGTCCGCTGGTTCGATATGAATATCAGACGCGCGTTGTTCCAGCGCAGATTGTAACGTTCGAGTCAGCAACTCTGCTTTGGGCTGATGCTTCTCATGAATAGCTACGGGCAATGTCTGTTGTGTGCGACTGGCGTGACCTTCCATTTGTTGGCGCGTCCAGCAGGTGATCTCAATACGTTTGGTGGTAGCGAAATGCAATGCGTCCAGTAGCTCATGCGAAGGGGCATCGACCACCGCAACATGAACCACCTCTTCGCTGGCATCCAGCAAGACTCCCTGATAACGCAGACACAGGGCGGTGAGCTGTGGAATATTCATTGCCGCTCCTTAGTTGGCGTCATCAAAACGGAAGACATCTTCGCAGGCTTGCTGCAATGCGCTGTCACTTTGAATATTGCAGTTGCGCGTCCAACCGGTGACGCCGTTTGCGTTATCCCAACCCGGCGTCATGACGACGCTTAGCCCATTGAGACTTTCTTGCCCGGTCAGCGACACCACGCCCTTTGCCACACTCATGGCTGAAACATAGCGGGTGGTGGTAGGCGAGGGGATGCCATTACTGCCACCGTCGCAGGTATCTAATCCACCATGTTCCAGCGCGCACAACTCTACGGCGGTACGGTAAGGCACAAAGGTTTGTAGCATGTCGGTGAGTGCGGCTTTGCGCAGGTAGTTTTGATAAGCGGGAATACCAATGGCGCTTAAAATGGCAATGATGCCAATAACCACCATCAGTTCGATAAGTGTAAAACCGCGTTGCTTGTCCATTTGTTTCGCTCCTTGATTTGGTTGGCGCTACTTTGGCAAACGCCATCAGCACAAGCGAGGGGCAAAAAACGAAACGGGAAAGCAGCTTCCGGAGTTTTTTATTACGTTGCAGCGAAAGACAAGAAATTTGCGAGGCGTTACGAAGAAAGTTGGGAAAGGGGAGATTATCCGCCCGCGATGGAGCGGATAAATCTGTCAGCAATCAGCAAAAACGCATTGATAGGTCGAGTGCCTGTACGTGTTTAGTTAGCGCACCGACGGAGATAAAGTCCACGCCCGTTTCGGCAAATTCGCGCAGTGTTTTGTCAGTGACGTTGCCAGACACTTCCAGTAGCGCCTTGCCGTTGGTGCGTTTGACGGCTTCGCGCATCTGTTCTGTTTCGAAGTTATCCAGCATGATGATATCGGCACCTGCTTTCAGGGCTTCATCAAGTTCTTCCAGATTCTCTACTTCGACTTCTACTGGCGCATCCGGGTGCAGCCAGGATGCTTTTTCGACCGCCTGGCGTACTGAGCCGGAGGCAATAATATGGTTTTCTTTGATCAGGAAGGCATCAGAAAGCCCCAGACGGTGATTCGCTCCGCCGCCGCAAAGTACCGCGTATTTCAGAGCTGAACGCAGGCCGGGTAAGGTTTTGCGCGTATCCAACAACTGCGTGTTGGTGCCCTCCAGTAATTCGACATAGTGGCGTACCTTACTGGCAACCCCTGAAAGGGTTTGCACAAAATTAAGCGCAGTGCGTTCGCCCGTTAACAGCACGCGGGATGGGCCTTCAAGTTCGAACAAGGGTTCATTGGCGTTGATGACATCGCCGTCATCCACATGCCAGATTATGGTGACATCGTCGCCTGCCAGTTGAATAAACACCTCTTCAACCCAGCGTTTGCCGCAAAATACGCCATTCTCGCGGGTGATCACTGTGGCATGAGAGCGAGAGTTTTCCGGTAAAAGTTTTGCCGTAATGTCATTGTTGGCATCGACTGTTCCGCCTAAATCTTCCCGTAGCGCCTGGGCCACCGCGCCGGGGATATCGAGATTAATGCGTTCCAGCAGCTCGTCACGTCGGGTTTCAGGGTTATAGCGGCGAGGCGGCATGTTAAAACTCCAGATAGCTAACGAATCATAAGGTAGAAACATGCTACTCTGAACCGGGTATTAGCACCACATATAAGGAGATCCTGCATGTTGTTAGAACAGGGGTGGCTGGTTGGCGCGCGCCGCGTTCCCTCACCACATTACGATTGCCGCCCGGATGACGAAACACCCACCCTGCTGGTGGTGCACAATATTAGCCTGCCGCCAGGCGAGTTTGGCGGTCCGTGGATCGACGCATTATTCACTGGAACTATTGATCCGCAGGCACATCCTTTCTTTGCTGAGATCGCCCATTTGCGCGTCTCCGCTCACTGTTTGATTCGCCGTGATGGTGAAATAGTCCAGTATGTTCCTTTCGATAAACGTGCATGGCATGCGGGAGTCTCTCAGTATCAGGGGCGCGAACGCTGCAATGATTTTTCTATTGGGATTGAGCTGGAAGGCACCGATACGCTGGCGTATACCGATGCGCAGTATCAACAGCTTGCGGCGGTTACGCGGGCACTGATTGATCGCTATCCAGATATCGCTAATAACATGACGGGCCATTGTGATATTGCGCCGGATCGGAAAACCGATCCCGGTCCTGCATTTGATTGGGCACGGTTTCGTGCACTGGTCAGCAAGGAGACAACATGACGCTATTTACAACCTTACTGGTGTTAATTTTCGAGCGCCTGTTTAAGTTGGGCGAGCACTGGCAACTTGATCATCGTCTTGAAGCGTTCTTTCGGCGGGTGAAACATTTTTCTCTCGGGCGCACATTAGGCATGACCATTATTGCGATGGGCGTGACTTTTTTACTGTTACGCACATTGCAGGGAGTATTGTTCAACGTTCCCACGCTGCTGGTGTGGCTGCTGATTGGTTTGCTGTGTATTGGCGCAGGTAAAGTTCGTCTTCATTATCATGCTTATCTGACAGCTGCTTCACGTAATGATAGCCATGCCCGTGCCACGATGGCTGGCGAACTCACCATGATTCACGGCGTCCCGGCAGGCTGCGATGAACGTGAGTATTTGCGTGAGCTGCAAAATGCATTGCTGTGGATTAACTTTCGTTTTTATCTTGCTCCGTTGTTCTGGCTGATTGTGGGGGGAACTTGGGGACCCGTTACGCTGATGGGGTATGCGTTTTTGCGTGCATGGCAATACTGGCTGGCGCGTTACCAGACGCCGCATCATCGTTTACAGTCCGGCATTGATGCCGTGCTTCATGTACTGGATTGGGTGCCGGTTCGTCTTGCGGGTGTGGTATATGCCTTGATCGGTCATGGGGAGAAAGCGTTACCGGCCTGGTTTGCTTCGCTGGGTGATTTCCATACTTCGCAATATCAGGTATTAACGCGTCTGGCACAGTTCTCTCTGGCGCGTGAACCGCATGTCGATAAGGTGGAGACGCCGAAGGCAGCGGTTTCCATGGCGAAGAAAACCTCGTTCGTGGTCGTGGTGGTAATTGCGCTACTGACGATTTACGGGGCGTTGGTGTAAAGATTATTGCCCTCACCCTGCACGGGTGAGGGCGTAGAGAGATTAATGCGCTTTTACGGCTTTGGCGGTTTTCTCTTTAAACAGATAGCCGATACCTAACACGATCAGCCATACCGGGATCAGGTATACCGAAATCGCCATTCCTGGGGTCATCAGCATAATCACCAGTACCGCCGCCATAAACAGCAGGCAGATCCAGTTACCCAGCGGATAAAGCAGAGCAGGGAAGCGAGTTACCACGCCTTGTTCCTGCTTGGCGCGACGGAATTTCATATGCGCCAGGCTAATCATCGCCCAGTTGATTACCAGTGCAGATACCACCAGCGCCATTAACAGGCCGAATGCGGATTCCGGTGCAAGGTAGTTAATCAGCACGCACAATGCCGTAACCAGCGCAGACACCAGAATGGTGTTGACTGGTACGCCGCGTTTATCAACAGACGCCAGCGCTTTTGGCGCGTTGCCCTGCTGTGCCAGACCAAACAGCATACGGCTGTTGCAATATACGCAGCTGTTGTACACGGAGAGCGCAGCAGTCAGTACCACGATGTTCAGCGCATTCGCCACAAAGGTATCGCCCAATTCGTGGAAGATCAGTACAAACGGACTGGTATCAGCAGTAACGCGGGTCCACGGCATCAGCGAGAGCAGAACGGCTAACGAACCAATATAGAAAATCAGGATGCGGTAGATAACCTGGTTAGTTGCTTTCGGGATACTTTGCTCCGGGTTATCAGCTTCTGCTGCGGTGATCCCCACCAGTTCCAGACCACCGAACGAGAACATGATAATCGCCATCATCATCACCAGCCCGGTGAAGCCGTGCGGCAGGAAACCACCCTGATCCCACAGGTTGCTAACGGTCGCCTGCGGGCCGCCGTTGCCACTGAATAGCAGCCAGCCGCCGAAGATGATCATCGCTACTACCGCAATAACTTTGATAATGGCAAACCAGAACTCCATCTCACCAAACACTTTTACGTTGGTCAGGTTGATGGCGTTAATCACCACAAAGAACACGGCGGCAGAAACCCAGGTTGGGATTTCCGGATACCAGAACTGAATGTATTTACCCACAGCAGTAAGCTCTGCCATGGCAACTAAAACGTACAGTACCCAGTAGTTCCAGCCAGAGGCGAAACCGGCAAAACAGCCCCAGTATTTATAAGCAAAGTGGCTAAAGGAGCCTGCGACAGGTTCTTCGACCACCATTTCACCTAGCTGACGCATGATCAGAAAGGCGATAAAACCAGCAATGGCGTAACCCAGGATAATCCCTGGCCCTGCGGACTGTATTACGGAGGCGCTACCCAGGAATAGCCCTGTCCCTATCGCGCCTCCCAGCGCGATAAGCTGTATGTGGCGGTTTTTAAGGCCGCGCTTTAGCTGCTCGCCGTGCTGTTGACCTTCCATCATGAAACCTCGTGCGGTGATTGTTTTTTTGATCTACGCAGTGATGCGTGTGTAAGTTTGCAATTCCGTTTATTGTATTGATTTGTTTACATCAAGGAAGTTTGAATTGTTACAAAATGACTTCCGTCAGATCAAGAATAATGGTATGTGGCAGCGAATGCACCCGCTTTATGCATGGTTGAAGATGAGTTGCTTAAAAAGGAACCGTTTGTAAATGTCAGCCTCAAATCCCCTCAACATATACAATGAATATAAATTCATTGCATATGAATTAAAAATCGATAAATTGGTAAGTGAATCGGTTCAATTCGGATTTTTATAGTTTAATAATCGTTAAAAAATCCCTTTCCTACGTAAAGTCTACATTTGTGCATAGTTACAACTTTGAAACGTTATATATGTCAAGTTGTTAAAATGTGCACAATTTCATGATTTCAATCAAAACCTGTATGGACATAAGGTGAATACTTTGTTACTTTAGCGTCACAGACATGAAATTGGTAAGACCAATTGACTTCGGCAAGTGGCTTAAGACAGGAACTCATGGCCTACAGCAAAATCCGCCAACCAAAACTCTCCGATGTGATTGAGCAGCAACTGGAGTTTTTGATCCTCGAAGGCACTCTCCGCCCGGGCGAAAAACTCCCACCGGAACGCGAACTGGCAAAACAGTTTGACGTCTCCCGTCCCTCATTGCGTGAGGCGATTCAACGTCTCGAAGCGAAGGGCTTGTTGCTTCGTCGCCAGGGTGGCGGCACTTTTGTCCAGAGCAGCCTATGGCAAAGCTTCAGCGATCCACTGGTGGAGCTGCTCTCCGACCATCCTGAATCACAGTATGACTTGCTCGAAACACGACACGCCCTGGAAGGTATCGCCGCTTATTACGCCGCGCTGCGTAGTACCGATGAAGACAAGGAACGCATCCGTGAACTCCACCACGCCATAGAGCTGGCGCAGCAGTCTGGCGATCTGGACGCGGAATCAAATGCCGTACTCCAGTATCAGATTGCCGTCACCGAAGCAGCCCACAATGTGGTTCTGCTTCATCTGCTAAGGTGTATGGAGCCGATGTTGGCCCAGAATGTCCGCCAGAACTTCGAATTGCTCTATTCGCGTCGCGAGATGCTGCCGCTGGTGAGTAGTCACCGCACCCGCATATTTGAAGCGATTATGGCCGGTAAGCCGGAAGAAGCGCGCGAAGCATCGCATCGCCATCTGGCCTTTATCGAAGAAATTTTGCTCGACAGAAGCCGTGAAGAGAGCCGCCGTGAGCGTTCTCTACGTCGTCTGGAGCAACGAAAGAATTAGTGATTTTTCTGGTAAAAATTATCCAGAAGATGTTGTAAATCAAGCGCATATAAAAGCGCGGCAACTAAACGTAGAACCTGTCTTATTGAGCTTTCCGGCGAGAGTTCAATGGGACAGGTTCCAGAAAACTCAACGTTATTAGATAGATAAGGAATAACCCATGTCAGAACGTTTCCCAAATGACGTGGATCCGATCGAAACTCGCGACTGGCTCCAGGCGATCGAATCGGTCATCCGTGAAGAAGGTGTTGAGCGTGCTCAGTATCTGATCGACCAACTGCTTGCTGAAGCCCGCAAAGGCGGTGTCAACGTAGCCGCAGGCACCGGTATCAGCAACTACATCAACACCATCCCCGTTGAAGAACAACCGGAGTATCCGGGTAATCTGGAACTGGAACGCCGTATTCGTTCAGCTATCCGCTGGAACGCCATCATGACGGTTCTGCGTGCGTCGAAAAAAGACCTCGAACTGGGCGGCCACATGGCGTCCTTCCAGTCTTCCGCAACCATTTATGATGTGTGCTTTAACCACTTCTTCCGTGCACGCAACGAGCAGGATGGCGGCGACCTGGTTTACTTCCAGGGCCACATCTCCCCGGGCGTTTACGCACGTGCTTTCCTGGAAGGTCGTCTGACTCAGGAGCAGCTGGATAACTTCCGTCAGGAAGTTCACGGCAATGGCCTCTCTTCCTATCCGCACCCGAAACTGATGCCGGAATTCTGGCAGTTCCCGACCGTATCTATGGGTCTGGGTCCGATTGGTGCTATTTACCAGGCTAAATTCCTGAAATATCTGGAACACCGTGGCCTGAAAGATACCTCTAAACAGACCGTTTACGCCTTCCTCGGCGACGGTGAAATGGACGAACCGGAATCCAAAGGTGCGATCACCATCGCTACCCGTGAAAAACTGGATAACCTGGTCTTCGTTATCAACTGTAACCTGCAGCGTCTTGACGGCCCGGTCACCGGTAACGGCAAGATCATCAACGAACTGGAAGGCATCTTCGAAGGTGCTGGCTGGAACGTGATCAAAGTAATGTGGGGTAGCCGTTGGGATGAACTGCTGCGTAAAGATACCAGCGGTAAACTGATCCAGCTGATGAACGAAACCGTTGACGGCGACTACCAGACCTTCAAATCGAAAGATGGTGCGTACGTTCGTGAACACTTCTTCGGTAAATATCCTGAAACCGCAGCACTGGTTGCAGACTGGACTGACGAGCAGATCTGGGCGCTGAACCGTGGTGGTCACGATCCGAAGAAAATCTACGCTGCATTCAAGAAAGCGCAGGAAACCAAAGGCAAAGCGACGGTGATCCTTGCTCATACCATTAAAGGTTACGGCATGGGCGACGCGGCTGAAGGTAAAAACATCGCGCACCAGGTTAAGAAAATGAACATGGACGGCGTGCGTCACATCCGCGACCGTTTCAATGTGCCGGTGTCTGATGCTGATATCGAAAAACTGCCGTACATCACCTTCCCGGAAGGTTCTGAAGAGCATACCTATCTGCACGCTCAGCGTCAGAAACTGCACGGTTATCTGCCAAGCCGTCAGCCGAACTTCACCGAGAAGCTTGAGCTGCCGAGCCTGCAAGACTTCGGCGCGCTGCTGGAAGAGCAGAGCAAAGAGATCTCTACCACTATCGCTTTCGTTCGTGCCCTGAACGTAATGCTGAAGAACAAGTCGATCAAAGATCGTCTGGTACCGATCATCGCCGACGAAGCGCGTACTTTCGGTATGGAAGGTCTGTTCCGTCAGATTGGTATTTACAGCCCGAACGGTCAGCAGTACACCCCGCAGGACCGCGAGCAGGTTGCTTACTATAAAGAAGACGAGAAAGGTCAGATTCTGCAGGAAGGGATCAACGAGCTGGGCGCAGGTTGTTCCTGGCTGGCAGCGGCGACCTCTTACAGCACCAACAATCTGCCGATGATTCCGTTCTACATCTATTACTCGATGTTCGGCTTCCAGCGTATCGGCGATCTGTGCTGGGCGGCTGGCGACCAGCAAGCGCGTGGCTTCCTGATCGGCGGTACTTCCGGTCGTACCACCCTGAACGGTGAAGGTCTGCAGCACGAAGATGGTCACAGCCACATTCAGTCGCTGACTATCCCGAACTGTATCTCTTACGACCCGGCTTACGCTTACGAAGTTGCTGTCATCATGCATGACGGTCTGGAGCGTATGTACGGTGAAAAACAAGAGAACGTTTACTACTACATCACTACGCTGAACGAAAACTACCACATGCCGGCAATGCCTGAAGGTGCTGAGGAAGGTATCCGTAAAGGTATCTACAAACTCGAAACCATTGAAGGTAGCAAAGGTAAAGTTCAGCTGCTGGGCTCCGGTTCTATCCTGCGTCACGTCCGTGAAGCGGCAGAGATCCTGGCGAAAGATTACGGCGTAGGTTCTGACGTTTATAGCGTGACCTCCTTCACAGAACTGGCGCGTGATGGTCAGGATTGTGAACGCTGGAACATGCTGCACCCGCTGGAAACTCCGCGCGTTCCATACATCGCTCAGGTGATGAACGACGCTCCGGCAGTGGCATCTACCGACTATATGAAACTGTTCGCTGAGCAGGTCCGTACTTACGTACCGGCTGACGACTACCGCGTACTGGGTACTGATGGCTTCGGTCGTTCCGACAGCCGTGAGAACCTGCGTCACCACTTCGAAGTTGATGCTTCTTATGTCGTGGTTGCGGCGCTGGGCGAACTGGCTAAACGTGGCGAAATCGATAAGAAAGTGGTTGCTGATGCAATCGCCAAATTCAACATCGATGCAGATAAAGTTAACCCGCGTCTGGCGTAAGAGGTAAAAGAATAATGGCTATCGAAATCAAAGTACCGGACATCGGGGCTGATGAAGTTGAAATCACCGAGATCCTGGTCAAAGTGGGCGACAAAGTTGAAGCCGAACAGTCGCTAATCACCGTAGAAGGCGACAAAGCCTCTATGGAAGTTCCGTCTCCGCAGGCGGGTATCGTTAAAGAGATCAAAGTCTCTGTTGGCGATAAAACCCAGACCGGCGCACTGATTATGATTTTCGATTCCGCCGACGGTGCAGCTGACGCTGCACCTGCTCAGGCAGAAGAGAAGAAAGAAGCAGCTCCGGCAGCAGCACCAGCGGCTGCGGCGGCAAAAGACGTTAACGTTCCGGATATCGGCAGCGACGAAGTTGAAGTGACCGAAATCCTGGTGAAAGTTGGCGATAAAGTTGAAGCTGAACAGTCGCTGATCACCGTAGAAGGCGATAAGGCTTCTATGGAAGTTCCTGCTCCGTTTGCAGGCACCGTGAAAGAGATCAAAGTGAACGTGGGTGACAAAGTGTCTACCGGCTCGCTGATTATGGTCTTCGAAGTCGCGGGTGAAGCAGGCGCGGCAGCTCCGGCGGCTAAACAGGAAGCGGCTCCGGCAGCGGCCCCTGCATCAGCGGCTGGCGTGAAAGAAGTTAACGTTCCGGATATCGGCGGTGACGAAGTTGAAGTGACCGAAGTGATGGTGAAAGTGGGCGACAAAGTTGCCGCTGAACAGTCACTGATCACCGTAGAAGGCGATAAAGCTTCTATGGAAGTTCCGGCTCCGTTTGCAGGCGTCGTGAAGGAACTGAAAGTCAACGTTGGCGATAAAGTGAAAACTGGCTCGCTGATTATGATCTTCGAAGTTGAAGGCGCAGCGCCTGCGGCAGCTCCTGCGAAACAGGAAGCGGCAGCGCCGGCTCCGGCAGCAAAAGCTGAAGCCCCGGCAGCAGCATCGGCTGCGAAAGCGGAAGGCAAATCTGAATTTGCTGTAAACGACGCTTACGTTCACGCGACTCCGCTGATCCGCCGTCTGGCACGCGAGTTTGGCGTTAACCTGGCGAAAGTGAAGGGCACTGGCCGTAAAGGTCGTATCCTGCGCGAAGACGTTCAGGCTTACGTGAAAGAAGCTATCAAACGTGCAGAAGCAGCTCCGGCGGCAACTGGCGGCGGTATCCCAGGCATGCTGCCGTGGCCTAAAGTGGACTTCAGCAAGTTTGGTGAAATCGAAGAAGTGGAACTGGGCCGCATCCAGAAAATCTCTGGTGCGAACCTGAGCCGTAACTGGGTGATGATCCCGCATGTTACTCACTTCGACAAAACCGATATCACCGAGCTGGAAGCGTTCCGTAAACAGCAGAACGAAGAAGCGGCGAAACGTAAGCTGGATGTGAAGATCACCCCGGTTGTCTTCATCATGAAAGCGGTTGCTGCAGCTCTTGAGCAGATGCCTCGCTTCAACAGTTCGCTGTCGGAAGACGGTCAGCGTCTGACCCTGAAGAAATACATCAACATCGGTGTGGCGGTGGATACCCCGAACGGTCTGGTTGTTCCGGTATTCAAAGACGTCAACAAGAAAGGCATCATCGAACTGTCTCGCGAGCTGATGACTATTTCTAAGAAAGCGCGTGACGGTAAGCTGACTGCGGGCGAAATGCAGGGCGGTTGCTTCACCATCTCCAGCATCGGCGGCCTGGGTACTACCCACTTCGCGCCGATTGTGAACGCGCCGGAAGTGGCTATCCTCGGCGTTTCCAAGTCCGCGATGGAGCCGGTGTGGAATGGTAAAGAGTTCGTGCCGCGTCTGATGCTGCCGATTTCTCTCTCCTTCGACCACCGCGTGATCGACGGTGCTGATGGTGCCCGTTTCATTACCATCATTAACAACACGCTGTCTGACATTCGCCGTCTGGTGATGTAAGTAAAAGAGCCGGCCCAACGGCCGGCTTTTTTCTGGTAATCTCATGAATGTATTGAGGTTATTAGTGAATAGACAAATCGGTTGCCGTTTGTTGTTTAAAAATTGTTAACAATTTTGTAAAATACCGACGGATAGAACGACCCGGTGGTGGTTAGGGTATTACTTCACATACCCTATGGATTTCTGGGTGCAGCAAGGTAGCAAGCGCCAGAATCCCCAGGAGCTTACATAAGTAAGTGACTGGGGTGAGGGCGTGAAGCTAACGCCGCTGCGGCCTGAAAGACGACGGGTATGACCGCCGGAGATAAATATATAGAGGTCATGATGAGTACTGAAATCAAAACTCAGGTCGTGGTACTTGGGGCAGGCCCCGCAGGTTACTCCGCTGCCTTCCGTTGCGCTGATTTAGGTCTGGAAACCGTAATCGTAGAACGTTACAACACCCTTGGCGGTGTTTGCCTGAACGTCGGCTGTATCCCTTCTAAAGCACTGCTGCACGTAGCAAAAGTTATCGAAGAAGCCAAAGCGCTGGCTGAACACGGTATCGTCTTCGGCGAACCGAAAACCGATATCGACAAGATTCGTACCTGGAAAGAGAAAGTGATCAATCAGCTGACCGGTGGTCTGGCTGGTATGGCAAAAGGCCGCAAAGTCAAAGTGGTCAACGGTCTGGGTAAATTCACCGGGGCTAACACCCTGGAAGTTGAAGGTGAGAACGGCAAAACCGTGATCAACTTCGACAACGCGATCATTGCAGCGGGTTCTCGCCCGATCCAACTGCCGTTTATTCCGCATGAAGATCCGCGTATCTGGGACTCCACTGACGCGCTGGAACTGAAAGAAGTACCAGAACGCCTGCTGGTAATGGGTGGCGGTATCATCGGTCTGGAAATGGGGACCGTATACCACGCGCTGGGTTCACAGATTGATGTGGTTGAAATGTTCGACCAGGTTATCCCGGCAGCTGACAAAGACATCGTTAAAGTCTTCACCAAGCGTATCAGCAAAAAATTCAACCTGATGCTGGAAACCAAAGTTACCGCCGTTGAAGCGAAAGAAGACGGTATTTATGTGACGATGGAAGGCAAAAAAGCACCCGCTGAACCGCAGCGTTACGACGCCGTGCTGGTAGCAATTGGTCGTGTGCCGAACGGTAAAAACCTCGACGCAGGCAAAGCTGGCGTGGAAGTTGACGACCGTGGTTTCATCCGCGTTGACAAACAGCTGCGTACCAACGTACCGCACATCTTTGCTATCGGCGATATCGTCGGTCAGCCGATGCTGGCACATAAAGGTGTTCACGAAGGTCACGTTGCCGCTGAAGTTATCGCCGGTAAGAAACACTACTTCGATCCGAAAGTTATCCCGTCCATCGCCTATACCGAACCAGAAGTTGCATGGGTGGGTCTGACCGAGAAAGAAGCGAAAGAGAAAGGCATCAGCTATGAAACCGCCACCTTCCCGTGGGCTGCTTCTGGTCGTGCTATCGCTTCCGACTGCGCAGACGGTATGACCAAGCTGATTTTCGACAAAGAATCTCACCGTGTGATCGGTGGTGCGATTGTCGGTACTAACGGCGGCGAGCTGCTGGGTGAAATCGGCCTGGCAATCGAAATGGGTTGTGATGCTGAAGACATCGCGCTGACCATCCATGCGCACCCGACGCTGCACGAGTCTGTGGGCCTGGCGGCAGAAGTGTTCGAAGGTAGCATTACCGACCTGCCGAACCCGAAAGCGAAGAAGAAGTAATTTTTCGTTTGCCGGAACATCCGGCAATTAAAAAAGCGGCTAACCACGCCGCTTTTTTTACGCCTGCATTTTACCTTTCCATTCTCCTTGCTCCACGCTCAGACAACCGTTCCCGTATCGCTGACCGTTGCTCGTTATTCAGCCTGGCAGTATGGTTACTGTCGTTTAGACGTTGCGGGCGGCTCTCCTGAACTTTCTCCCGAAAAACCTGACGTTGCTCAGGTGATGCTGATTGAACACGCTGGCGGGCGTTATCACGTTGCTGTTGGTTCAGTGGGCGCTGCTGTACTTTTTCCTTAAACACCTGGCGCTGTTCGGGAGTTGCAGACTGAATACGCTCACGCGCTGCCTCTTTTCGCTGCTGGTTCTGTGGGTTAGTCTGCATTTTCTCGCGAACCGCCTGGCGCTGCTCAGGCGAGGCGGCCTGAATACGCTCACGCGCTGCCTCTCTTCGCTGCTGGATCTGCGGGTTAGTCTGCATTTTCTCGCGGACTGCCTGGCGCTGCTCAGGAGAGGCCGACTGATAACGCTGACGAGCGGCGTCCTTTTGTTGCTGGGTCAGTGGTTGGCGACGGCTGAAGTCGCGGAAGTCGTCATAGCTCCCATAGTTTTCAGCTTCATTAAACCGCTGTGCCGCAGCCTGACGTTGAGTATCTCGCGTAATGACTGGCGCAGTGTGTGTTCGTTGCTGAAACTGACTTGCTGCTGCCTGACGCTGACTGTCGCGCGATAGAGCAGGTAACTGCGTGGCGCTCATGCCGCCGTTGACATCGGTTTGGTGAAACCGCTTTGCCATATCCTGATCATGATAGGGCACACCATTGCGGTAGTTTGGATTGTGCCGCCATGCCATATTCTTATCAGTAAGATGCTCACCGGTGATACGGTTGAAATTGTTTACGTCGATATTGATGTTGTCGCCGTTGTGTTGCCAGCCATTACCGTCACGATGACCGCCATCGTGGTGGTGATAATCATCATCGTCATGATGATGATGGTCATGATCGTCATCGTCCCAGTCGATGCTGCTGAATAGTGCGTACGTGGTAGCAACGCCCATGCTATAGCCGAATCCGCGCACAAAGCTGTCAACAAACGGTTCTCCGGCTGGTGGTGGCAGATAAACCGGCGGATACGCAGTATTGGCCCAGTTCCCGTAAACCACGGTTGGGTTGTAGTTGGGAATATAGACCACATCAGGATTGGCGGGCTCAATGGAAATGACGGTTGTTGCAGGCTCTGTAATGACAGGGTTGGCAGTTGAGACGGTATTGGATGGTATGACGGGAGCCGTGACTGTCTGTTTTACCGGTACAGCTTTCTTCGTTGTGGTAATAACTTTCTGTTCGGTTGATGACTTCAGCGAACCGGTTTGTTGCGCCAGTTGCCGCAATCGCTGTACCGAGTCCATCACGTCCTGCGGCTGCGCCAGAAAAGCATCGCCCAGGTTTTGCACCCATTGCGGGTTTTCGCCCATCAACGCCATCAACTGTGGAAAGGCCACCAGTGATTTGACGCTGGCGTCCCACGGCTGGTCAGATACCGCCTGAATAGCAGCATCGCCTTGTTTAAGTGGATTATCGTGCGACCATTGCACTGCTTGCGCAACGTTTGCCGGATAGGTCGATGCCATTAACACTTGTGAAAGCAGAGAGTCGGGATACAGCGCGACGGGCGCGACCCATTGATCTATTTGTGCAGTGCTGAATGCGGATTTGACGACGGCGGGTGTTACGGGAGGTGCGGAAACCGTTGCAGGAAGTGTAACCGCGGCAGCCTCAGACACAGCCAGTTGTGTCGATTGCGCTTCCACAGGCGCTTCCACTGTGCGGCTTTTTATATATAGCCCGGTAGAGGCGGCACAAAGCCCGGCACTGCAAATGAGCGCCAGCACATGGGGTTTAAACGGCAAAGTCATTTTCATAATTCGGATCTCAAGGAAATCGCAATGGTCGGCGAACTGCCACCCGCAGGTGCTGTGATTCCGAGTATAAAGAGGCGGTAGTTTAAATTTTGACTAATCTTGGGATTCGTTGAGAAAGGTGATTATCACCATGCGAATTAACGAAGTTTTTACGGAGGGAAACAATCTCTAGACCATCCTTAACGATTCAGCCACTTTTTTATGTTGCTTTTTTGTAAACGGATTAACACATCGTCAAAATCCTGCTATTCTGCCCGTTGCGGTACTGGGCATTTACCCTACAAACTGCTGTCTCACAGGAGCGTGAAGAGAATCGCCTGCCGCACTATGACAATGAGAGCGAGGAGAACCGTCGTGCTAGAAGAATACCGTAAGCACGTAGCTGAGCGTGCCGCTGAGGGGATTGCGCCCAAACCCCTGGATGCAAACCAAATGGCCGCGCTTGTAGAGCTGCTGAAAAACCCGCCCGCGGGCGAAGAAGAATTCCTGTTAGATCTGTTAACCAACCGTGTTCCCCCAGGCGTCGATGAAGCCGCCTATGTAAAAGCAGGCTTCCTGGCTGCTATCGCTAAAGACGAAGCCAAATCCCCACTGCTGACTCCGGAAAAAGCCATCGAACTGCTGGGCACCATGCAGGGTGGTTACAACATTCATCCGCTGATCGACGCGCTGGATGATGCCAAACTGGCACCGATCGCTGCCAAAGCACTTTCTCACACGCTGCTGATGTTCGATAACTTCTATGACGTAGAAGAGAAAGCCAAAGCAGGCAATGAATATGCTAAGCAGGTAATGCAGTCCTGGGCGGATGCCGAATGGTTCCTGAATCGCCCGGCGCTGGCTGAAAAACTGACCGTTACCGTCTTTAAAGTAACTGGCGAAACCAACACCGATGACCTCTCTCCGGCACCGGATGCGTGGTCACGCCCGGATATCCCACTGCACGCGCTGGCGATGCTGAAAAACGCCCGTGAAGGTATTGAGCCAGATCAGCCAGGCGTTGTTGGTCCGATTAAGCAAATCGAAGCTCTGCAGCAGAAAGGTTTCCCGCTGGCGTACGTCGGTGACGTTGTGGGTACCGGTTCTTCGCGTAAATCCGCCACGAACTCCGTTCTGTGGTTTATGGGCGATGATATTCCACATGTGCCGAACAAACGCGGCGGTGGTTTGTGCCTCGGCGGTAAAATTGCACCCATCTTCTTTAACACGATGGAAGACGCGGGTGCGCTGCCAATCGAAGTCGACGTCTCTAACCTGAACATGGGCGACGTAATTGACGTTTACCCGTACAAAGGTGAAGTGCGTAACCACGAAACCGGCGAACTGCTGGCGACCTTCGAACTGAAAACCGACGTGCTGATTGATGAAGTGCGTGCCGGTGGTCGTATTCCGCTGATTATCGGGCGTGGCCTGACCACCAAAGCGCGTGAAGCACTTGGTCTGCCGCACAGCGATGTGTTCCGTCAGGCGAAAGATGTCGCTGAGAGCGATCGCGGCTTCTCGCTGGCGCAGAAAATGGTAGGCCGTGCCTGCGGCGTGAAAGGCATTCGTCCGGGCGCGTACTGCGAACCGAAAATGACTTCTGTAGGTTCTCAGGACACCACCGGCCCGATGACCCGTGATGAACTGAAAGACCTGGCGTGCCTGGGCTTCTCGGCTGACCTGGTGATGCAGTCTTTCTGCCACACCGCGGCGTATCCGAAACCAGTTGACGTGAATACGCACCACACGCTGCCGGACTTCATTATGAACCGTGGCGGTGTGTCGCTGCGTCCGGGTGACGGCGTAATCCACTCCTGGCTGAACCGTATGCTGCTGCCGGATACCGTCGGTACGGGTGGTGACTCCCATACCCGTTTCCCGATCGGCATTTCTTTCCCGGCGGGTTCTGGTCTGGTGGCATTTGCAGCCGCAACAGGCGTAATGCCGCTGGATATGCCGGAATCCGTTCTGGTGCGCTTCAAAGGCAAAATGCAGCCGGGCATCACCCTGCGCGATCTGGTACACGCTATTCCGCTGTATGCGATCAAACAAGGTCTGCTGACTGTTGAGAAGAAAGGCAAGAAAAACATCTTCTCAGGTCGCATTCTGGAAATTGAAGGTCTGCCGGATCTGAAAGTTGAGCAGGCCTTTGAGCTGACCGATGCGTCCGCCGAGCGTTCTGCTGCCGGTTGTACCATCAAGCTGAACAAAGAACCGATCATCGAATACCTGAACTCTAACATCGTCCTGCTGAAGTGGATGATCGCGGAAGGTTACGGCGATCGTCGTACCCTGGAACGCCGTATTCAGGGCATGGAAAAATGGCTGGCGAATCCTGAGCTGCTGGAAGCCGATGCAGATGCGGAATACGCGGCAGTGATTGACATCGATCTGGCGGATATTAAAGAGCCAATCCTCTGTGCACCGAACGACCCGGACGACGCTCGTCCGCTGTCTGCGGTACAGGGCGAGAAGATCGACGAAGTGTTTATCGGTTCTTGCATGACTAACATCGGTCACTTCCGTGCCGCTGGTAAACTGCTGGATGCGCACAAAGGTCAGTTGCCGACCCGCCTGTGGGTGGCACCGCCAACCCGTATGGACGCCGCGCAGTTGACCGAAGAAGGCTACTACAGCGTCTTCGGTAAGAGCGGTGCGCGTATTGAGATCCCTGGCTGTTCCCTGTGTATGGGTAACCAGGCGCGTGTGGCGGACGGTGCAACGGTGGTTTCCACCTCTACCCGTAACTTCCCGAACCGTCTGGGTACAGGTGCGAACGTCTTCCTGGCTTCTGCGGAACTGGCTGCTGTTGCGGCGCTGATTGGCAAACTGCCGACGCCGGAAGAGTACCAGACCTACGTGGCGCAGGTGGATAAAACCGCCGTTGATACTTACCGTTATCTGAACTTCAACCAGCTTTCTCAGTACACCGAAAAAGCGGACGGGGTGATTTTCCAGACTGCGGTGTAACAGCCTGAAAATAGCTCAGGTGTTCTCCTGAATACCTGACAAGCAGCACTTCTTTAAACCCCCTTTCTGCTCAAGGAAAGGGGGTTTATTTTTATTCCTTATTCTTTTCCACCTTTTAATCTTGCATAGTGCTGCGATAATTAAACCTAAGGTGCAATGCAGTAATGGCGCATTGCCGGGAGCAGAGGAACACACTATGGATTACGAATTTCTGCGTGATATTACCGGAGTGGTAAAGGTGCGTATGTCCATGGGGCATGAAGTGGTCGGGCACTGGTTTAACGAAGAGGTGAAAGAAAACCTGGCCTTGCTTGATGAAGTGGAAGACGCCGCGCGCACGCTCAAAGGTAGCGAACGTTCCTGGCAGCGGGCAGGGCATGAGTACACGCTATGGATGGACGGTGAAGAGGTGATGGTTCGCGCCAATCAACTGGAATTCGCTGGCGATGAAATGGAAGAGGGGATGAACTATTACGACGAAGAAAGCCTGTCGCTATGCGGCGTTGAGGATTTTCTGCAGGTGGTGGCGGCTTACCGTAATTTCGTGCAGCAGAAGTAAATAAATCTGGCGGAGCCTGGGAGCTCCGCCAGAGCCGTTAAACGGCTGGCATATTGCGCCCGTAATAAATCTCACGCATTTCTTTCCACAGCGCAGCGGTAATTTCCTGGCGCTCGCTGTCGGTTAAATCTTCCGGTTTGGTGTGGAACATGTAGTGCTTAAGGTCGAACTCTTTAAGCAACATCTTGGTATGGAAGATATTTTCCTGATAGACGTTTACATCCACCATGTCATACAGCGCCTTCATATCGTCAGACATAAAGTTCTGAATCGAATTAATCTCATGGTCGATAAAGTGCTTCATACCGTTAATGTCGCGGGTAAAACCGCGCACGCGATAATCAATGGTTACGATATCGGACTCAAGCTGGTGGATCAGGTAATTCAGCGCCTTCAGCGGAGAAATCACGCCGCAGGTAGAGACTTCAATATCGGCGCGGAAGGTACATAAACCGCCTTCAGGATGGCTTTCCGGGTAGGTATGTACGCAAATATGACTTTTATCGAGATGGGCAACCACCGTTTCTGGCAGCGGACCGGGGTGTTCTGTTTTGTCGATGAGTTTCGGGTCAACCGGTTCTTCACTCACCAGAATAGTGACGCTGGCACCCTGTGGTTCGTAATCCTGGCGGGCGATGTTAAGAATATTGGCCCCGATAATGGAACAGGTTTCTGACAGGATTTCGGTCAAACGGTTGGCATTATAGAGTTCATCGATATAAGCAATATAACCGTCGCGTTCTTCGGCAGTTTTGGCGTAGCAGATATCGTAAATACAAAAACTCAGACTTTTGGTCAGATTATTAAAGCCATGCAGTTTCAGTTTTTTCAATTTCTTATCTTCTCCTTAGGACGGCTGTGAAGCCAGTGCGTCTTGCAGATACTGGGGTAAGGCAAAAGCTGCCGTATGGACTGCCGGATTGTAATAACGGCATTTCAGGCCAGAAGCGAGAAAACGCGCCTGAATAATTTCGGTTGAGAGATGGCGTAAGGCGTCGTTATCTGTCGCCCATGCAAAGGTCATGATGCCGCCGTAATAGGTCGGGATCGCCGCCTGATAAAAGCCAACGTCGCTGAAGTAATGGCTGAGTTTGCGATGACTGTCGATAGCCTCTTCCTGCTGTAAAAAGCAGACGCCGTTTTGTGCGACGAAGATACCGCCAGGATTCAGGCAACGTTTGCAGCCTTCATAAAATGCTGAGGTGAACAGACTTTCGCCGGGACCGATAGGATCGGTGCAGTCGGAGATAATGACATCAAAGGTCTGGCTGGTTTGATTAACGAAATTGACGCCATCGTCGATCACCAGTTTAAAGCGCGGATCGTCGTAGCTACCGGCGTTATGGTTGGGTAGATACTGACGGCAGAACGACACGACACCCGCATCGATTTCCACCATCGTGATTGACTCAACGTTTTTATGTCGGGTTACTTCACGCAGCATGGCACCGTCGCCGCCGCCGATAATCAGCACATGTTTCGCGTGACCGTGGGCCAGTAGCGGAACATGGGTCATCATCTCATGATAGATAAACTCGTCGCGCTCGGTGGTTTGTACTACGCCATCCAGCGCCATTACGCGGCCAAATGCGGCGTTCTCAAAAATGATCAGATCCTGGTGATCGGTCTTTTCATGATACAGAACGTTATCTACCGCAAAGTACTGCCCAAACTGGTCGTGTAGCGTTTCATGCCACTGTTTTTTTTCGGCCATGGGTTGATACCTCCTTTGTTAACACCCGTAAAAAAAGGGCGCAACATAATAGCTAACATTGACCGCGGATGCACGGTCAATATTTCTACAAAAAGGTATCAGGGATTATTTGACGTAGGCAAGCAGGCTTAAGGAATCGCGAGCCAGGGCTTTGCACTTTTTAGCGACGGGAATGCCAATGCCGCTGAGATCGCGGTAGCTGTCTTCACCGAGGGCTTTCATGTCGAAGGTGTCGTAATTACTGAGATCCCACTGGTTTTGCTGGGCGAAAAAGACCAGTGCGCGACGAATTTGCCCGTTAGGTAAGTTCTGGTAACCACAATCGTTCTTCAGAAAGACAAAAACTGCCGTTAAATCGGCCATATCTTCGGCTTCAGACTCGCTGAGCGCGTAACTGTTTGCGCAGACGGCCATCAGGCTGCCGAATAACACTGTTCTGAAAAACGTCTTCATTGCTTCTACCAGGGGCTTAAAGAAGATAAACGTTAGCACACTGCGAGCGAGGCGACGACCATTATTGTCGATTAAATTGTGTCTGCGGCTTGACCTTCCCGTAAGGGGAAGGACTATGCTCAACGTTTGATTTTGTTTCACCTGCTTAAGAATAAGGAAATAACTATGCAACGTCGTGATTTCTTAAAATATTCCGTCGCGCTGGGCGTGGCTTCGGCTTTGCCGCTGTGGAGCCGCGCAGTATTTGCGGCAGAACGCCCAACGTTACCGATCCCTGATTTGCTCACGACCGATGCCCGTAATCGCATTCAGTTAACTATTGGCGCAGGCCAGTCCACCTTTAGCGGGAAAACCGCAACTACCTGGGGCTATAACGGCAATCTGCTGGGGCCGGCGGTGAAATTACAGCGCGGCAAAGCAGTAACGGTTGATATCTATAACCAACTGACGGAAGAGACGACGTTGCACTGGCACGGGCTGGAAGTACCGGGTGAAGTGGACGGCGGCCCGCAGGGAATTATTCCGCCAGGTGGCAAGCGCTCGGTGACGTTGAACGTTGATCAACCTGCCGCTACCTGCTGGTTCCATCCGCATCAGCACGGCAAGACCGGACGTCAGGTGGCGATGGGGCTGGCTGGTTTGGTGGTGATTGAAGATGACGAGATCCTGAAATTAATGCTGCCAAAACAGTGGGGTATCGATGATGTTCCGGTGATCGTTCAGGATAAGAAATTTAGCGCTGACGGGCAGATTGATTATCAACTGGATGTGATGACCGCCGCCGTGGGCTGGTTTGGCGATACGTTGCTGACCAACGGTGCAATCTACCCACAACACGCTGCCCCGCGTGGTTGGCTGCGCCTGCGTTTGCTCAATGGCTGTAACGCCCGCTCGCTCAATTTCGCCACCAGCGACAATCGCCCGCTTTATGTGATTGCCAGCGACGGTGGTCTGCTACCTGAACCGGTGAAGGTGAGCGAACTGCCGGTGCTGATGGGCGAGCGTTTTGAAGTGCTGGTGGAGGTTAACGACAACAAACCCTTTGACCTGGTGACGCTGCCGGTCAGCCAGATGGGGATGGCGATTGCACCGTTTGACAAGCCGCATCCGGTAATGCGGATTCAGCCGATTGCTATTAGTGCCTCCGGTGCTTTGCCAGACACATTAAGTAGCCTGCCTGCGTTACCTTCGCTGGAAGGGCTGACGGTACGCAAGCTGCAACTTTCTATGGACCCGATGCTCGATATGATGGGGATGCAGATGCTAATGGAGAAATATGGCGATCAGGCGATGGCCGGAATGGATCACAGCCAGATGATGGGCCATATGGGGCACGGCAATATGAATCATATGAACCACGGCGGGAAGTTCGATTTCCACCATGCCAATAAAATCAACGGTCAGGCGTTTGATATGAACAAGCCGATGTTTGCGGCGGCGAAAGGGCAATACGAACGTTGGGTTATCTCTGGCGTGGGCGACATGATGCTGCATCCGTTCCATATCCACGGTACGCAGTTCCGTATCTTGTCAGAAAATGGCAAACCGCCAGCGACTCATCGCGCGGGCTGGAAAGATACCGTTAAGGTAGAAGGTAATGTCAGCGAAGTGCTGGTGAAGTTTAATCACGAGGCACCGAAAGAACATGCTTATATGGCGCACTGCCATCTGCTGGAGCATGAAGATACGGGGATGATGTTAGGGTTTACGGTATAAAAAGACCGTATTCGGAAATATGCCCGGATCTCTCCGGGCATTATGGTTACTTCACATCATCCGGCAGCGCATAAGCCACAATATAGTCGCCCATCTTCGTACCAAATGAACCGTGACCGCCTGCGGAGATCACCACATACTGCTTACCATTCACTTCATAGGTCATTGGCGTAGCCTGACCACCCGCTGGTAAACGACCCTGCCACAGTTTTTCACCGTTGCTCATGTTGTAAGCGCGCAGGTAGTTGTCTGCCGTAGCGGCGATAAACAGCACGTTACCCGCCGTGGAGATTGGCCCGCCCAGCATCGGCATCCCCATATTGAACGGCACCGGAACCGGCATCGGGAACGGCATACTGTCCTGCGGAGTACCAATGCGTTTCTTCCACACCACTTCGTTGGTTTTCAGATCCAGCGCCGAAATATAGCCCCATGCTGGCTGTTTACACGGCAGACCAAAAGGTGAGAGGAACGGATTGAGCGTGACGCCATACGGTACACCGTACTGCGGCTGAATGCCGGATTCCGTACCCGTGCCTTTGGCGTCTTTCGGCTGCTCCATCGGGTTACCAGGACCGCGTGGGATCAGTTTCGAAACAAACGGCAGTGCCATTGGGTTGGCAATTGCCACTTCACGATTCGGATCAACGGAAATCCCGCCCCATTCGAACATCCCCAGGTTACCAGGGAAGACCAGCGTACCCTGTTCAGATGGCGGGGTGAAAATGCCTTCATAGCGCATCTGGTGGAACATCACGCGGCACACCAGCTGGTCAAACATGGTGGCTCCCCACATATCCGCACCGCTTAAATCTTTCGTCGGACGGAAGCTCAGTTCAGAGAACGGTTGGGTCGGGGTGACGTAATCGCCTTTCGCTGCACCTTGGGGAACCGGTTTTTCCGGGGCCGGAACCACCAGTTCACCATTACGACGATCGAGCACAAAAATGTTGCCGGTTTTCGCTGGAGCATAAATGACCGGAACCTTTTGACCGTTAACGGTGATGTCCGCCAGCGTCGGCTGTGCCGGAAGATCCATATCCCACAGGTCGTGGTGAACGGTCTGGTAGCTCCACGCCAGTTTCCCGGTAGTGGCATTCAGCGCCAGAATCGAGCTGGCATAACGTTCCTGTTCCGGTGTGCGATTACCGCCCCAGATATCCGGCGTGGTCACGCCCATCGGCAGATACACCAGATCCAGCTTCGCATCATAGGCCGCTGGTGCCCACGAGTTTGGCGAGTTAAAGGTAAAGGTGTGTTCGTCAGACGGGATTGCGTTAGGATCTTTCGCACCAGGATCAAAAGCCCACAACAGCTCCCCGGTGTTGACATCAAAACCACGGATCACGCCAGACGTTTCGCGGGTTGAGAAGTTGTCGGTGACTGAACCGGCCATCACGATGGTTTTATCGGTGATAATCGGCGGCGAAGTCGGCTCATACAGACCCGGCTTGGTGTCCGGCATATTGCTTTGCAGATTGAGCACGCCTTTATTAGCGAAGGTTTCGCACAGCTTGCCGTTTTCAGCGTTAATCGCAATCAGACGACCATCATTCACCGGAAGAATGATACGACGCGGGCAATCCGCCATCACTTCTGGCGAGGCAGTTTCTGCTTTGGCTTCATGATAAGAGACGCCACGACAGGTTACATGCTGGAAGGACTCGTTGGTTTTCAGCTCAGGATCGTAATGCCATTTCTCTTTACCGCTGGCGGCATCGAGCGCAAACAGGCGCTGGTGCGCGGTACACAGGTAAAGGGTGTCGCCCACTTTAATTGGCGTCACTTCATTGGTGATTTCACCCGGATCGTTCGGCTGCTTCACATCGCCAGTACGGAACACCCAGGCTTCTTTCAGCTTGTGAACGTTATCGGCGTTAATTTGTTTCAGAGGTGAAAAGCGTTGACCTTCCTGATTACGACCATAGGCAGGCCAGTCCTGATCGGCAACGGGGGAGATTGCTTCGGCAGGTGTGGCATCGGCGCTTAAGGTGCCGTTGATTTCCTGCGGATCGTTAAATCCCGCCCAGGTGAGGATTCCGCCACTAATCAGCAACGCCACCACCAGAGCGGCAACTGCGCCGCTGGCAGGAATGACCAGGCGACGCCAGACAAACGGCAGGATCAGCCAGATGCCGAAGAAGACCAGAATGTCGCTGCGCGGAGTCAGCGCCCAGAAGTCGAAACCAACTTCCCAGACGCCCCAAATCATGGTGCCGAGCAGCAGGGCGGCGTATAGCCAAAGCGCGGCGCGTTTACTGCGCCACAGCATCCAGGCGACGCCGAGCATCACAAGGCCAGCGATAGGGTAGTACCAGGAGCCGCCAATCGCGACCAGCCAGCCTCCGCCAATGAGTAGATACAGCCCGCAAAGCGCTGCAAAAAGGGCTGTTAGCGTGACGAGTAATCGTCGCGAGCCTGTATTGTTAATTGCCATAAAGAGACACCATTTCAATTCATTAATATTTTAGTAGCAATTAATTATAGGTTTTAACATGTGTGATCGTCATCACAATTCGAGCTTTATTAACAGATTCCGCGAATGAATAGTTTTACTGGTATACTGCGTGTCTTGCGCTTTGTTGCGGTGCAAAAACCTGCCCGTGCGAAGTGATTTGTTTTTAAATCATATGGTTAGAGATATGAAACATACTGTAGAAGTAATGATCCCCGAAGCGGAGATTAAAGCGCGTATCGCCGAACTGGGTCGTCAGATTACTGAGCGTTACAAAGACAGCGGCAGCGATATGGTGCTGGTGGGTCTGCTGCGTGGCTCATTTATGTTTATGGCGGACCTGTGTCGTGAAGTTCAGGTATCTCATGAAGTCGATTTTATGACCGCCTCCAGCTACGGTAGCGGCATGTCCACCACCCGTGATGTGAAAATCCTCAAAGATCTGGATGAAGATATCCGTGGCAAGGACGTGCTGATTGTTGAAGATATCATCGACTCGGGTAATACACTGTCGAAAGTGCGTGAGATCTTAAGCCTGCGCGAACCGAAGTCGTTGGCGATTTGTACGCTGCTGGATAAACCGTCCCGTCGTGAAGTGAACGTCCCGGTAGAATTCATCGGTTTCTCGATCCCGGATGAGTTTGTGGTGGGTTACGGCATTGATTACGCACAGCGTTACCGTCATCTGCCGTATATCGGCAAAGTGATTCTGCTGGACGAGTAAGTGTGAAGTTGCCGGATGTGTTGCATCCGGCATGGCATTTTTATTTGTGGTTGGCGTGTTTCAGCTTGAGATTGGAAATCCCGTGACGGTAACGTTGCTCAAGAGTTTCGCGGTTGGTCGCTGTGACATCCAGATCACGCAGCAAGCCGTCGTGAATGCCGTAGGCCCAGCCGTGAATGGTGACTTTCTGCCCGCGTTTCCACGCTGATTGCATAATGGTGGAGTGGCCCAGGTTATACACCTGTTCCATGACGTTCAGTTCACACAAGGTATCCAGACGGCGCTCTTGCGGCATTTCGCCGAGCAATGAGCTATGTTTGAACCAGATATCGCGGATATGCAGCAGCCAGTTGTTGATAAGCCCCAGTTCCGGGTTTTCAACTGCGGCTTGTACGCCGCCGCAACCGTAGTGACCACAGATAATAATGTGTTCAACTTCGAGTACATCCACTGCATACTGAACCACGGAAAGGCAGTTCAGGTCGGTGTGAATGACCAGGTTAGCAACATTACGGTGAACAAAGAGTTCGCCCGGCTCAAGACCGGTTAAACGTTCTGCAGGAACGCGACTGTCGGAACATCCAATCCATAGAAAGCGCGGTTTTTGCGCTTGTGCCAGTTTCTCAAAAAACCCGGGATCCTCTTCCACCAGCATTTTTGACCATAGTGCATTGTTGCTGATGAGTGTATCTATGTCTTTCATGGAGGTTAACGACCTGTAACCAAATAATTACGTTTGGCTAATATAGGGCAACTCCGGGACGATTTAAACCACAGATAAAGTGTAAGAACGTAAGGTAAGTAAAAATTTATGACCATTGCACTGGAACTTCAACAGCTTAAAAAAACCTATCCAGGCGGCGTTCAGGCGCTTCGTGGAATAGATTTGCAGGTCGAAGCGGGTGATTTTTATGCGCTTCTCGGGCCGAACGGGGCCGGGAAATCGACCACTATCGGTATTATCAGCTCTCTGGTAAATAAAACCTCCGGGCGGGTCAGCGTATTTGGTTACGATCTCGAGAAGGATGTCGTGAACGCTAAACGTCAGTTGGGACTGGTTCCGCAGGAATTTAACTTCAACCCGTTTGAAACCGTGCAGCAAATTGTGGTGAATCAGGCAGGGTACTACGGTGTGGAGCGCAAAGAAGCGTATATCCGCAGCGAAAAGTATCTTAAGCAGCTCGATCTCTGGGGGAAACGCAACGAACGTGCGCGTATGTTATCGGGCGGGATGAAACGCCGTTTAATGATTGCCCGTGCGTTAATGCATGAACCTAAACTACTGATTCTCGACGAGCCAACGGCAGGCGTGGATATTGAACTTCGCCGCTCAATGTGGGGCTTTTTGAAGGATTTAAACGACAAAGGCACCACCATCATTCTCACCACACACTACCTGGAAGAAGCAGAAATGCTGTGCCGCAATATCGGCATTATTCAACACGGTGAGCTGGTGGAAAATACCTCGATGAAGGCGCTGCTGGCGAAGCTGAAATCAGAAACATTTATTCTCGATCTCGCACCGAAAAGCCCGTTACCGAAGCTCGATGGCTATCAGTATCGACTGGTCGATACCGCGACGCTGGAAGTTGAAGTGCTGCGTGAGCAGGGGATCAACAGCGTATTTACGCAGTTAAGTGAGCAGGGCATTCAGGTATTAAGTATGCGTAACAAAGCTAACCGTCTGGAAGAGCTGTTTGTTTCACTGGTTAATGAAAAACAAGGAGAGCGCGCATGATGCATCTTTACTGGGTGGCGCTAAAAAGCATCTGGGCGAAAGAGATCCATCGCTTTATGCGTATCTGGGTGCAGACGCTGGTGCCGCCAGTCATCACCATGACCCTTTACTTTATTATCTTCGGTAACCTGATTGGTTCGCGTATTGGCGATATGCATGGCTTCAGCTACATGCAGTTCATCGTACCGGGGCTGATCATGATGTCGGTGATCACCAACGCCTACGCTAACGTCGCGTCATCATTTTTTGGTGCCAAGTTTCAGCGTAATATTGAAGAGCTGCTGGTAGCGCCGGTTCCGACTCACGTCATTATTGCCGGATATGTCGGCGGTGGCGTGGCGCGTGGTCTGTTTGTTGGCATTCTGGTGACGGCAATTTCACTGTTTTTTGTGCCGTTTCAGGTGCATTCGTGGGTATTTGTCGCTTTAACGCTGGTGCTCACGGCGGTGTTGTTCTCCCTTGCGGGTTTGCTGAACGGCGTGTTTGCCAAAACGTTCGATGACATCAGCCTGGTGCCAACCTTTGTGTTAACGCCACTTACGTATTTGGGCGGGGTCTTTTACTCACTGACTTTGTTGCCGCCGTTCTGGCAAGGGCTGTCGCATCTGAACCCAATCGTTTATATGATCAGTGGTTTCCGCTACGGCTTCCTCGGTATCAATGATGTTCCGCTGGTCACTACCTTCGGTGTACTGGTGGTCTTTATTGTGGCGTTTTATTTGATCTGTTGGTCGCTGATCCAACGTGGACGTGGTTTGCGTAGCTAAGGCTATTTCCTCTCCTCTGGATTTGGGGGAGAGGAGTTTTGACGGCTATCACCCTTTATCAACAATGGTCAGGGTAGACTGATTTTCGGCTAAGGAGGAAGGCGATGTTAGGTTGGGTAATTACCTGTCACGATGACCGTGCGCAAGAGATACTGGATGCGCTGGAGAAAAAACATGGGGCACTTCTTCAGTGCCGGGCCGTGAATTTCTGGCGCGGATTAAGCTCTAATATGCTCAGCCGCATGATGTGCGATGCTCTGCATGAAGCGGACTCTGGTGAAGGTGTCATCTTCTTAACCGATATAGCCGGAGCGCCGCCGTACCGCGTGGCTTCATTATTAAGCCACAAACACTCCCGTTGCGAAGTGATTTCTGGCGTCACGTTACCGTTAATTGAGCAGATGCTGGTCTACCGTGAAACGTTATCCAGCGCAGAGTTTCGCGAGCGTATTGTCGAACTGGGTGCGCCGGAGGTGAGTAGTCTTTGGCACCAGCAACAAAAAAATCCGCCTTTCGTCCTCAAACATAATTTGTATGAGTATTAACCCGCGATTCTGATGACGCTTTTGCTACAATAAAAGCGTTGTTTCACCCTCGGTTATTTTTTCATGTACAAACAAGCTGTTATTCTCCTGCTGATGCTGTTTACCGCAAGTGTCAGTGCCGCGTTACCTGCCCGTTATATGCAAACTATCGAAAATGCTGCGGTCTGGGCGCAAATTGGCGACAAGATGGTGACCGTGGGGAATATTCGGGCCGGACAAATCATTGCCGTGGAGCCCACTGCCGCAAGTTATTACGCATTTAATTTTGGCTTTGGTAAAGGGTTTATCGATAAAGGGCATCTCGAGCCGGTTCAGGGGCGACAAAAAGTTGAAGATGGTTTGGGTGACCTCAACAAGCCGCTGAGTAATCAGAACTTAATAACCTGGAAAGATACGCCGGTCTACAACGCGCCGAGTGCGGGCAGTGCGCCGTTTGGGGTACTGGCGGACAATTTGCGCTACCCAATTTTGCATAAACTGAAAGACAGGTTAAATCAAACCTGGTATCAGGTCCGTATTGGCGATCGACTGGCCTATATCAGTGCGCTGGATGCCCAACCCGATAATGGCCTGCCGGTGCTAACCTATCACCATATTCTGCGCGACGAAGAAAACACCCGTTTTCGCCATACTTCGACGACCACCTCGGTACGCGCTTTCAATAACCAGATGGCCTGGCTGCGCGACAGGGGATACGCGACACTGAGCATGGCGCAACTGGAAGGTTACGTGAAGAATAAGATCAATCTCCCTGCGCGAGCGGTGGTGATTACCTTTGATGATGGCCTAAAGTCGGTGAGCCGCTATGCGTATCCTGTGTTGAAACAATATGGTATGAAGGCGACGGCGTTTATTGTTACCTCGCGCATCAAACGTCACCCGCAGAAGTGGGACCCAAAATCGCTGCAATTTATGAGCGTTTCTGAACTTAACGAAATTCGCGATGTATTTGATTTCCAGTCACATACCCATTTTTTGCATCGGGTGGATGGTTATCGCCGACCCATATTACTGAGCCGTAGTGAGCACAATATTCTGTTTGATTTTGCACGTTCACGCCGCGCTCTGGCGCAATTTAATCCGCATGTCTGGTATCTTTCGTATCCGTTTGGCGGATTTAATGACAAAGCCGTGAAGGCAGCAAAAGAAGCCGGATTTCACCTGGCGGTGACAACCATGAAAGGCAAAGTAAAACCGGGGGATAATCCGTTGTTACTAAAACGACTTTATATCTTAAGGACGGATTCGCTGGAGACGATGTCGCGGCTGGTGAGTAACCAGCCGCAGGGGTGATTATCAGGCAACCTGTACCGGAATCGCTTTCGCGGTACGTTTCATTTCGTTGTCGCCTTCAAAATAGGCGACGTTGGGCCGCCAGGTGCGAGCTTCTTCATCTGGCATGGTAACGAAGCTGGCGATGATGACAATATCGCCGACGCTGGCGCAGTGGGCCGCCGCACCGTTAACGGAAATAATTCTCGAACCGCGTTCTGCCGCGATGGCATAGGTGGAGAAACGCTTGCCGTTGGTCACATTCCAGATATCAATGGCTTCGTTTTCGAGAATACCGGCTGCGTCAAGAAAATCCTGGTCAATGGCGCAAGAACCTTCATAGTGCAGGTCCGCATGAGTCACTTTCACGCGGTGGAGTTTGCCCTGCAGCATCGTGCGAATCATAACTTCTACCTTTCTACCCTGTCGTTAACGAAGCAGGCGATGCCTGCTTTGAGGAAATTCTCACGCAGTATTGCCCGATTTTTGTTTAGTGTCTACTCATCTGACGGCATTTGCATCAGCAGTTTGCGTACCGCGCCGAAGCGTGCCATGTATCGCCTGTAACGAATTGATATTTCTCTGAACGCTGCTCGGTAAACACTAAAGAGGCGGCTGACGACGGCGCGCCTTGACTGGATACTGCCTTCACGCAAGACAACACGGAAGGCAGGGAAGATGGATGCACCGAGTACCACACCGCATGATGCGGTATTTAAACAATTTTTAATGCATGCGGAAACGGCTCGTGACTTTCTGGATATCCATTTGCCAGCGGAACTACGCGAACTGTGTGACCTCGACACGCTGCATCTTGAGTCGGGGAGTTTTATTGAAGAAAGCCTGAAAGGGCACAGCACGGACGTACTCTATTCCGTGCAAATGCAGGGTAATCCCGGTTATTTGCATGTGGTGATTGAACATCAAAGCAAGCCGGATAAGAAAATGACCTTTCGCATGATGCGCTATGCCATTGCCGCCATGCACCGGCATCTGGAGGCGGATCACGATAAGCTGCCGCTGGTGGTGCCGATTCTGTTTTATCAGGGCGAGGCCACACCTTATCCGCTCTCAATGTGCTGGTTTGATATGTTTTACTCGCCGGAGCTGGCGCGACGCGTTTACAACAACCCTTTCCCGCTGGTGGATATCACCATCACACCGGATGACGAAATCATGCAACATCGGCGGATTGCGATTCTCGAACTACTGCAAAAACATATTCGCCAGCGCGACTTAATGTTATTGCTGGAGCAACTGGTCACGCTGATTGACGAAGGGTACACTAGCGGAAGTCAGTTAGTTGCCATGCAAAACTATATGCTGCAACGCGGTCATACTGAACAAGCGGATTTGTTTTATGGTGTGCTGAGAGACAGGGAAACGGGAGGGGAGTCTATGATGACGCTGGCGCAGTGGTTTGAAGAGAAGGGAATTGAGAAGGGAATTGAGAAGGGAATGGAGAAAGGAATTGAGAAGGGGATTCAGCAGGGAAGACAGGAGGAAAGGCAAGAATTCGCCCTGCGTCTTCTGAGTAAAGGAATGTCTCGGGAAGACGTTGCAGAGATGGCAAATTTACCTCTTGCTGAGATTGATAAACTGATTAACTAAGTTGTCTGTATTATCAGTTATAGCCAGATAATTGTTATTGTTAACTGACCAGATAATTAAGGGAACATATGGAAATAAAGACACGGAGAGAAACCAGGCAGACCTTAGCGCAGTGGTTTGAAGAGAAGGGATTCCAGAAGGCGTATCAAGAAGCGTATCAAGAAGTAAGACAGGAAGTAAGACAGGAAGTAAGACAGGAATTCGCCCAGCGTTTTCTAAGTAAAGGGATGTCTCGGGAAGACGTTGCAGAGGTGACAACTTTACCTCTTACAGAGATTGATAAGCTAATTAACTCTAACTAAGTTGTCTACGATATGAATAATTGCTTACAGATGACGTGGCAATGAATAACTGGCGCCATCAGCCGTAGCGCCAGTTAAGTATTACACCAGCTCGACTATTTTGTTGTCGATCAGGCGGGCATCGCCAAGCCAGGCGGCTACCAGAATCACTGCACGTTTGCTGTTTTCAGAGACTTCCAGCAATGTGTCGGCATCACGAATCTGAATATCATCGGCGCGGAAGCCTTTTTCATTCAGTTCTTGGCCTGCAATAGCAATAATTTCATCGAGATCCCGTTCGCCAGCCTGCAATTTGTCGGCAATCGAACTTAAAACCTTGTACAGACCAGGCGCAATTTTGCGTTGTTCCGCCGTCAGATAACCGTTACGGGAACTCAGCGCCAGACCGTCTTTGGCGCGCATAATTGGCACACCGACAATCTCAATATCAAAGCCCATATCAGCAACCATTTTGCGGATCAGCGCCAGTTGCTGAAAATCTTTTTCACCGAAGCAGGCGATGTCCGGCTGGACCAGATTGAACAGCTTGCTGACAATAGTCGACACGCCGCGAAAATGTCCCGGACGGCTGGCACCTTCCAGCATGGTAGAAAGGCCGGGAACATCAACATAGGTGTGGGTTTCTGTACCGTTCGGGTAGATCTCTTTTACCGAAGGGGCGAAAACTAAATCCACTTTACGTTTGTTTAGCTTCTCGCAGTCTTCCTGCAAGGTCCGTGGATAACGTGCCAGATCTTCCGGGCGGTCAAACTGCATCGGGTTAACGAAAATACTGACGACGACCACATCGGCGCGGGCTTTGGCTTCGTCGACCAGCTTCATATGGCCGTCGTGCAGGTTACCCATGGTGGGCACCAGCGCCACGCGCTTACCTTCCATACGCAGGCGGCGGATTTGCTGACGCAGCAGCGGCAGGGTTTCGATAATTAACACAACGTCACTCCTTAATGGAAACTGTGTTCTTCGCCCGGATAAACGCCGGACTCCACTTCAGCCATATACTGCCGCACAGCCGCGCGGATGTCGCCCGTTTCGGCGAGGAAATTTTTGGCAAATTTAGGGATATGACCGCCAGTAATGCCGAACGCATCGTGCATCACGAGGATCTGTCCATCGGTAACGTTGCCTGCGCCAATACCGATAACCGGGATCGCCAGTGCTTCGGTAATGCGTTTTGCCAGTTCAACCGGCACGCACTCCAGTACCAGCAGTTGTGCCCCAGCAGCTTCTATGGCTAATGCATCGCTGAGCAGTCGATCGGCCGCTTCATCGCCGCGCCCCTGGACTTTGTAGCCACCGAAAATATTCACTGACTGTGGGGTTAAACCTAAGTGACCACAAACAGGAACGGCACGTTCGGTCAGCATTTGTACGGTTTCTACCAGCCACTCACCGCCTTCAATTTTGACCATGTTGGCCCCAGCACGCATAACCGTTGCGGCGTTTTCAAAGGCTTGTTCTGGTGTGGCATACGCCATAAACGGCAGATCAGCCAGCAGCAGGCAGTTTGGCGCACCGCGACGTACAGCAGCAGTGTGGTAGGCGATATCAGCAACGGTAACCGGTAGCGTGGAGTCATGCCCCTGAACCGTCATGCCCAGTGAATCGCCGACCAGCATCACGTTAAGCCCTTCATCGGCAAACAGTTTTGCGAAGCTATAGTCGTAAGCGGTGATGGTCGCGAAACGTTTTTTGTCCTGCTTGCATTTCTGCAATGAAGCAATAGTGGTTGGTTTCATAACGTATCCTGATAAGTAATGTCGTGCTGTCTGGCATTTTATCAGTCACATTGGTGGGGGCAATGATTTATCAATTGCAGCACCGCCAGATGATGGCGGTGCGGTAATGTCATCAAGGATAGGTTACCTGGAAGGTACTGGTGGCTTTGAATTCACCGGATTCGATAGCGATATTTCCGTCTTGTTTTAACGTTGCCTGGAAGTGAAGAGGCTGTGATGTGCCGCTGCCTTGATTAGGGTAAACACCATCGGAGGTGTCATCTTCGGTTTCATAATCTTTATAAATAGAGGTTGCATCGTTAGGTTTTAATGTCATTAGCGGATTTTTACTGGTTGCTAATCCTTCAATGAGTACGCCAACGCCTTTGGCTGCGGTGCTTCCGGTAAGCGTATTGCCAAGCAGTTGTGTATTTTCAGTACCTACTTTTCCAGTGACGAGTTTTGTTTCAATATTACGCACACGAATACAGTTCTGAAGCGAAATATCAAAGGGAACAGGTGAAGCACCATTTTTAATTGTCCCGGAACTATACTCTCCCATTCTAACCGTTGAACCATTGACTGATGATCCGGTAAGTATGGAGGTAAAACATGTTGGTAAGGTTAATTTGACATTATTCAGTGTGAAATTGACATAAAGGTGATGGCTATGATCTACGACTCTGGTACCTGGACTGTAGGCCTTAAATGCATAAAGGTAATCGGATGAACTGGATAACTGGACTTGCTGATTAAGTGTAGGATCGAAACTAGCATCTGTATAAAATTCAACAGTTATGTCGTGTACAACACCACCAATAGCCCAAAACTTATCGTAGCTGTTTGCTTTGTTGCAACCCTTGGTTTGTAGATCGTTGTCTGTTATGGAGAAGTGAAATTGTTGGGTTGAAGTGTCTCCGATATAGATTCCTGGTGATTGAATATCAGTTGTTGTATTGTATGCAGACCAGACCCTTGATATTAACATGGTGTAATACAGACCAGGAACAGATGTCTTAAAGAGTTTATGTCCACCATAATCTTTACCTGAATAAACCATGGCATTTTCAATGGTTATTGGCCCAGGATTTGCTCTGCCAGATGTATTACAGTAAAGAATACCACTCGGACCCGTGTCCAGGTATGACCAGTACATTTTTACCCCTGTCGGGCCGAGTTGCGTGGGTTTATAAAAAACCAGGTTGCTTGCTGTTGATGTGTAATTAAAGGTTACCCGTGCAGCAGTGGAAGGTCCTTTATAATTATCAACCCCTGCATTATTTCCCACAATAAAACTTGTATATGCACTAACTGTATAACAACAAGAATACAGTGCTAAAAAAAGAAAGTATCTGAAGAGTGTCTTCATTTTTACTCCAGTATTGAGTTTTTGTTAGAGTTGGTGTTATTTTTGTTCGTTATTCGTAGTAAATATCAACTAACACATGGCTCATAAGTTGACCAGATGTAACACTCAATGCAGGATCAATTTTTTGCATTCGGGTGCTAAATTTCCAGGACGAACCATTCATGTCATCCGACATTACTGGATAAACGGAGCGAGAACCGCCTGAAGCATTAAGAACATTGAATATATTCGCCGAATCCTGGATAGAAAATATAACCACTCCTACATTACTCGCCCCTGACGAAATTTCATTGGCAAATATTTGTCGGGAACCATTAGCCATTGCACCACTTTGTGCCCTAAAGTCTATGTGTAGTTGATTTAAGACATTTCCTGTTCCCTGAAATGCACAGTCTTTCACCGATATGGTGAACTCTTTACCACCAGTCTGATAACTCTCGGGAGAAATATTACCAGCAAAATAGCCCACGCCAACCACACCCAGATCTATATTTCCCTGATTACTGATACCGCTCTGGCAAGTGCTGTTTTTTACATTCGCAGTTAAATTAATATCCTGCCCAGCGAAGGCCGAAAAGGAAGTAGTGAATATGAATGCCAGGAACAGACCTGTTTTTTTCTTAATTTTACGTTTAGAGGAAAGCATAATCAGTTCCTGAATTCGACGTGCCGTTAGTTGTATGTCACAGAGAAAGTTGCTGGTGCTGAAAATGTGCCCGCTGTAACATCGCTTACGGTTTTACTCTTATCTACGACCAGGCGCGCACTCATCGGATAATCTACAACTGTATTCCCCGTGGCTGTGGCAATAGACACTTCCTGATCGGCTGGGGTAACACAACTGAATTGTGCCGCACTACCAACTGCTGGAGTGCTTGTACTCCACACTTCAACTGCAACAGCACTTGCTTTATCGCTAGCCGTGGAGCCGTTCGCAAAACCGAGACCGTCGTTACTTGCTCCTTCACAGGTGGCACGCTTTGTCAGTTTAATCTTAGCTTTTTTGCCAGGTATACCCGCGCAGTCTTTAAACTGTAATTTAAAGGTTTTAATTTTTGTTTTTGCATTGATTTCAGAAATATAAACATCGCCAAAAGCAACGACAGAAATGGTTTGATCATTATCATCAACCAGACTGGCTGTACAGGTTCCCATTTCGGTAATGACTCCAACTTATTGATAGTGTTTTATGTTCAGATAATGCCCGATGACTTTGTCATGCAGCTCCACCGATTTTGAGAACGACAGCGACTTCCGTCCCAGCCGTG